>JAEWWF010000126.1 GCA_023396465.1 Pseudomonadota bacterium | reverse complement strand
CGCCGGACCCGAGCGCGACCCGGCAACCGGCTACCACCTCCGTTCGTTGATCGGCGCGGCCGGTCTGACCGACCGCATCACGCTGGCCGGGGCCGTCTCCGATGCGGCCCTGGCGGCGCTGTACGATGCCGCCGATCTATTCGTGCTGGCCTCCTTGTATGAGGGGTATGGGATGGTGTTCAGCGAAGCCGTGGCACGCGGACTGCCGATCGTTGCGACCACCGGCGGCGCCATTGCCGCCACCGTGCCGGCCGGGGCCGGCCTCCTGGTGCCGCCGGGAGACGCGGCGGCTCTTGGCGCCGCGCTCGCCCGACTCATGGAAACCCCGGCGGAGCGGGCGCGGCTGCGGGCGCGGGCGGTGGCGGGGCGCCATCATTTGCCGACATGGCCGGCCCGGGCCGCCGCCTTTGCCGCCGCGTTGGAGGATGTGGCATGATGGCCGCCATTTTGGACACCACCCCCAGCCTTGACGCCTCCCAGTTCACCGCCGACTGGCTCACCCTGCGTGAGCCGCTTGATCGCGGTGCCCGCGCCGTCGCCCTGACGCACCGGCTGGCGGAGATGCTGCCGCGCGACCGGGGTCTGTCGCTGGTCGATCTGGGATGCGGCACCGGTGCCAACCTGCGCACCCTGGCGCCGTGTTTGCCGGTGCCGCAGACGTGGCGCTGCATCGACCGTGATCCGCTGCTGCTGCGCGAGTTGCCCAACCGCACCCGTCCGTGGGCGGAAGCCGCCGGGTTGGTGCAGCGGTGGGAGGATGCCGACGAGACCATCCTCAGCCTGGATGCGCCGGAGGGCTTCCGCTACCGTGTCGAGCTGGAGCTGCGCGATCTGGCGGCGACGGTGGAAGACCTCGATTTTCGTGGCGTTGACGTGGTCACCTGTGCGGCCCTGATGGACCTGGTGTCGCTGGAGTGGCTGGCGGTGGTGGCGAAGCGGGCGGTGCAAGCCGGTGCCGTGATGCTGGCCGCCCTGACCATCACCGGCGAGGTCGCCTTCTTGCCCGAGGATCCGCTTGATGCCGAAATGCTGGATCTGGTGCGCCGTCACCAGCGGGGAGACAAGGGCTTCGGACCGGCGCTCGGCCCGACGGCGCCGCAGGTCATGGCCGGGGTGTTTGAGGCCCTGGGCTATCGGGTGGACACCCAGCCGAGCGTCTGGGAGGCCGGACCGGAGACGGTGCGCCTGCAACGGGCGGTCATCGAGGACCATGCCCGTGCCGCCGCCGCCCTGGCCCCGGACCGGCGGGAGATGGTGGCAGCCTGGCGCGACGCCCGCCTGATGGCGACGGAACGGGGGAGGGGACGTCTGCGGGTCGGACATATCGACCTGCTGGCCCATCCCTGACCGGTGGCCTCAGGGCACGGCGGCGGATGTCGTAGCCCTGGCATCGGCGCCGCCGGTGTTGCTGTGCGATGCGGTCGGCAGCGGGCAGTCGAACAGCATGTCGGAGCCCATGGGCAGCCAGCGGCCTTGCAGCCGGGCCGCCTCGCGCACGGTCGCCACCGCCGGCAGACTGACCGCCGCCACCCCGGAGCCGATCAGCAACGGAGCGATGCAGAGTTGCAGGCGGTCGAGCGCACCGGCGGCGAAGAAGGCGGAGACAGTCTGCCCCCCACCCTCGATGAACAGACGGTGCAGACCGCGTCGGGCGAGAGCCGCCACCACCGCCGACGGATCGGGCCGGCCGTCGGCGGTGGCCGCGACCTCCTCGCCGCTGATGTCGGGCGGCAGCGGCGGCGAGGCGGCGGTCCGCAACACCAGGGTAGGGGCCTGACCATCGGTGAACAGGCCGAGGCCGGGATCGAGCGGCCGCCGTCCGGCCACCACCACCCGCGTCGGTGAGGTGCCGGCCACCCGTCGGGTGGTCAACCGTGGATCATCGGCGAGGGCCGTGCCCGCCCCGATGACCACCGCGTCGGCCAGGGCCCGCAGGCGGTGCAGATGATCCAGGTTGGCGCCGCCGGTCAGGCTGGCGGAATGACCGCTGCAACAGGCGATGCGGCCATCGAGGCTCTGTCCCAGATGGCCGAGCACCCAACGGCCGGCCGCTGCCAGCGGCAGGTAGAGGTCAAGGATGGTGGCGGCATCGCCGGGAACCGCCTGTTCGGCGCTCCAGGTGCCGTCCGGGCGCACTGTCACATCGGCGGCGCCATGGCGGTCGCAGGGACGGTGCCGTAGCGCGAGCACCAGGCGCCAAGCGGCTTCGGCATCAAGGCTCATCGGCGGCTCTCCCGATGGTGAAGGGCAGGCGTCAGCGCGGCCGGCGATGGGCGCCGGGCGGATCACCCGCTTCCCGCGAGGCGGTGGCGCCCTGGGTGCCGGGGCCGATGGCGCGGCCACCGCGCCGCTTGCTCATGGTCAGATAGACCAGCCAGCCAAGGGCGGTGATGGCAAAGAAGAACACGGTGCCGAGGGCGGCGAGCGCCGCAACCTCGTGACCGCTGTAACGGCCGGTGAACGGCGCCACCAGCAGCACGAACAGGCCGCCGGCAAGGCCGACCGCCACCCACAGGGTGAAGATGATCCGCCTCGGTTTGCGCACGGCGGTTTTTTCATCGGGGCGCATGGGATCCTCCGTCAAGGCAGGCGGGCCGTGGCGGCCCTGCGATCCTTCATGAGAACGCCACCGGCAAGCGGGCGTTGCCGCCCCCGCCGGATGATCCGGAAGACATGGCGGAAAATTGCCAGCAGTGGTGAACCCCTCCGGCGCCGGCGGCGTAAATGGGGCTGAAGTGTCCTGATCGACCCCTGCCCGGATGCTTCCTGCCCCTTCTACCCCCGGAGGGGCCCCTCCCTGACCCTGAGCCCGGACGCCGCCGGCGCGGCGTCCGGGTTATTTTTGCCTGTCCGCCGGCCGTGACAGCTTACCGATCCGTCATGCAACAGCGTCCCCGGCTCCGCCGTTGAGGAACAAAACACGGCGCTGTCGATGGCGCGTCGTCCGCCCCGGATTTGATCGCACCCCAGGAGGGAACCATGACCCACGGTGACTACACCCGCCTGCTCGCCCGTATCGGGCAGTTGGAGCGCACGGTTGATCGCCCCGACAGTCTTGAAGGGTTGGAACTTTACACCTTGAAGGCGGCGGCGATCGCGGTTTCCGAAGGATACGCCAAGCCCAGCGACATTCTCATGGAGAGCCGCACGTAGCCTCCATATATTTCTAAATATAGAACCTTCCGTGACGAGCACGGGCCGTTGAATGTGAAGCATTCAACGGCCCGTTGTCTTTTCAGTGACAGGTTATGGGCATGCGCAACCTCCCTTGCATATCCGCGTTTGTTGACCAGAGACCCAAGTGTGGTCCGTCAAGAAACAGACAGAAAGGAGCGTACCCATGAAACGGATGCTCGCCAGTGCCACCGTGATCGCCGCTGTTGCTTTTGGCGCTCCGGCGCTCGCGCAGGACACCGCTCCGGGTGCCACGGAAGACCGCCCGCCGATGACCACCAACGACGACACCGCCGTCAGCCCGGGCATGGGCGACGCGGCTACTCCGTCTTCTGATACCACCGCCGCCGCGCCGGGTGCCATGACGGCCGACACCATGGATACCGCCGCCCTTCACGGCTTGGTCGGCGCCAAGGTCCACAGCCAGGACGGCGAGGAAGCCGGCGAGATCGCCGAGGTTCTGCCCGGTGCCGACGGCCAGTCGGCACAGGTCGTGATCGAGCGCGGCGGCATCCTCGGCATGGGCAAGAGCCGCCATGTGGTCAGCGCCGACGATCTCCAGATGATGGATGGGGATGCCGTTCGACTGCCGATGACCGATGACCAGATTGCCGAACTGCCCGAATACGAGGCCGAGGAGCCGGCTGCTGTCGACAGTCCGGCCGGCGCCCCCGCTGGTCAGCCCGCCGGCCAACCGATGACCACCGAGTAAGGCTTCGGTGCCAGCTTGGAGGCCCGCCCGATGGCGGGGCCGCAGGAGCATCAACACCCCCCGCCCTCGGGACGGGGGGTGTTGCGCTTTGGGGGCCTCTCAACGCACAAAAGCCCCCGCGATCAAACGGGGGCTTCGTGGTGGAGGCCAAGAGACCGGCGGGGTTGTGGTCAGCCTTCGTCCGGATCCTGGTCGGTCTGCTGGGCCGGGCGTCCGAACACGGTCTCGATGGTCGGTTCGTCCACCGGCACCGGGCGGACCACCGGATCCACGGCGCTGTACTCATGGCTTTCGCCATAGGACGGCTCCGGCGTTTCCTGCACCGGCATGGCCCGGCGGCGGGGGGCGGCCAGGATCAACGCCTTCTCCAGATCGGCCTCGGTACACAGGCCAAGCGTCACCGGATTGCGCGGCTTGATCGCGGCGGAGTTCCAATGGGTGCGGTCGCGCACGGCATTGATGGTCGGCTTGGTGGTGCCGATCAGCTTGCACAGCTGGGCATCCGACAGTTCCGGATGGTGCTTCAGCAGCCAGGCGATGGCGTCCGGCCGGTCGTGGCGCTTGGACACCGGGGTGTAGCGGGCCCCCTTGGAGCGCTGCTGCGGCGTCGGAATGTCGGAGATCTTCAGGCGGAGCTTGTAGTTCTGGTTGCTTTCGCCGCGCGCGATCTCATCGCGGGTGAGCTGGCCATTGTCCACCGGATCGGCGCCGACGATGCCGGTCGCGACCTCGCCGTCGGCGATCGCCTGAACCTCCAGCTCGTGCATGCCGCAGAATTCGGCGATCTGCTCGAACGTGAGGGCCGTGTTTTCCACCAGCCAGACGGCCGTTGCCTTCGGCATGAGAGGCAGCGCCATGTATCTTCCTTCCGAATCGTTCCGAGTCACTGAAAACGGACTGTTCCTTTACGGTATTCCGCAGCGAGAATCAAACGCCATACACGGCCTTCGGGTCCGTCGGACGGAGGTCGAGCACAAGCTTCCCGATGTGGGCGGAACTTTCCATCAGGTGGTGCGCCGTCGCCGCTTCGGCAAGGGGAAATACCTTGTGGATCACCGGCTTGATGATCCCTTGATCGAACAACGGCCAAACCGTGTCACGCAATTCGGCGGCGATGGCGGCCTTGTCGTCGTTGCTGCGCGAGCGCAGGACGGAGCCGGTGAAGGTCAGGCGCTTCAGCATCATCGGCATCAGGTCCACCTGCACCTTGGAGCCTTGCAGGAAGGCGATGGACACATGCCGCCCACCCGGCGCCATGGCCTTCATGTCGCGCTGGATGTAGTCTCCGCCCACCATGTCGAGGATGACGTCCACGCCCTTGCCGGTCTTCTGGCGTACCACCTCGACATAATCCTCGGCGCGGTAGTCGATGGCGATGTCGGCGCCGAGGTCGCGGCAGGCCTGGCATTTCTCGGGCGAACCGGCGGTGGCGAAGACGGTGGCGCCGAAGGCTTTCGCCAGCTGAATGGCGGTGGTGCCGATACCGCTGGTGCCGCCGTGAACCAGGAAGGTCTCGCCGGCCAGCAAGCCGCCGCGCTGGAACACATTGTGCCAGACGGTGAATATGGTCTCCGGCAGGGCGGCGGCCTGGATATCATCGAAGTCGCGCGGGACCGGCAGGCACAGGCGGGCGTCGGTGACGGCGTACTCGGCATAGCCGCCGCCGGACAGCAGGGCGCACACCCTGTCGCCGGTGGCGACGGTGGTCACGCCTTCACCGACCGCCTCCACCACCCCGGCCACCTCCAGGCCGGGGATGTCGGAGGCGCCGGGCGGCGGCGGGTAGACACCCTGGCGTTGCAGAACGTCCGGCCGGTTGACACCGGCGGCGGCGACACGGATCAGCACCTCGCCGGCGCGCGGGGCCGGCAGCGGCCGGGTGGCCGGCACCAGCACGTCGGGGCCGCCGGCTTCGCGGATTTCCACGCAACGCATGGTCGGGGCCATGGTGTCTCCTTTCGCGGTGGTGTGGTTTGTTCCCTTTCGGGCTGCCTTGTCTGGTAGTGTTTCGGACCCCAGGTGTGCAAGCGCCAATCGCATGAGGGAGGCACCATGGCACTGAATGACGACGAGTTGGAGCCGCGCCGGCCCATCCTCGCGCCGCGCGATCTGGAGATCATGTCCATTGAAAGCCTGCGCGACTATATCGGCGATCTGGAGGGCGAGATCGCCCGTGTGCATGAGGTGATCGCCCGCAAGCAGATCGCCCGCGAAGGGGCCGAGAGCTTCTTCCGCAAGAAATAATCGCCATCACAGAGGGAGGTTCTGACGTGTTGAACGGAAAGACGGCCGTCATCACCGGCTCCACCAGCGGCATCGGCCTCGCCATCGCCCGAGTCCTGGCCCGCCAGGGCGCCAACGTGGTGCTCAACGGCTTTGGCGATCCGGCGGAGATCGAAGCCACCCGTGCCGCCCTTGAGCAGGAATGCGGCGTGCGCGTCGGCTACCAGTTCGCCGACCTCGGCAAGAGCGACGACGCCGTGGCTCTGGTGCGGCACAGCGAGCGCGAGTTCGGCGGCGTCGACATCCTGGTCAACAATGCCGGCATCCAGCACACCGCGCCCACCCAGGACTTCCCGGTGGAAAAGTGGGATGCCATCATCGCCATCAACCTGAGCGCCGCTTTCCACACCATCCGCGCCGCGCTGCCCGGCATGCAGGCGCGCAATTGGGGCCGTATCATCAACATCGCCTCCGCCCATGGGCTGGTGGCGAGCGTCGACAAATCGGCCTATGTGGCGGCCAAGCATGGCATCGTTGGCCTGACCAAGGTGGTGGCGCTGGAAAATGCCCAGCGCCGTATCACCTGCAACGCCATTTGCCCCGGCTGGGTGCGGACGCCGCTGGTGCAGGCGCAGATCGACAAGCGGGCCGCCGCCATCGGCGGCAGCGAGGAGGAGGGCGCGCGCGCCCTGTTGAGCGAGAAACAGCCGTCGCAGCGCTTCGTCATGCCGGAGAACCTGGGGGCGCTGGCCGCCTTCCTGTGCTCCGAGGCGGCGGATGGCATCACCGGCACCGCTCTACCCATGGACGGCGGCTGGACGGCGCAATAGCCGTCGCTTGGCCGTCGGAAACGCGACCGGCGCGGGAGGATGAGCCTCCCGCGCCGGATTTGTGTTGCCGGGTCGGGCTCAGGCCGCTTGCGACGATGCTCCCGGCGCCGGCTTGTGTTCGATGGCGCGAGCCTCGGCACGCTGAATGGCGATGCGGCGGGGTTTCTTCTCCTCCGGCATTTCGCGCTGAAGCTCGACGTGCAGCAGACCATTCACCAGCCGGGCGCCACGCACCTTGATGTGATCGGCCAGCTCGAACCGGCGATCAAAGGCACGGGTGGCGATGCCCCGGTGGAGGAAGCGCCGCTGCGGTGTCTCGCCAGTTTCGGAGACGGACGCAGGGGCGTTTTCCGCCCGCTCGATACGGCCGGTGATCACCAGGGTGTTATCGTGGACCGAGACGTCCAGATCGGTCTCGGCGAAGCCGGCCACCGCCATGGTGACGCGGTAATCGTCCTCTGACAGCTTCTCGATGTTGTAGGGCGGGTAGGACAGCGC
>JAEWWF010000273.1 GCA_023396465.1 Pseudomonadota bacterium | reverse complement strand
CCTCCGCGCCGGTCGCATGACCGGCGCGGAAGACGCCGGAAACGCTTGCCAGCCCACCGTTACAGCACGGTGAAGACGGGTTTACACCCCGGGGTGCGGTTGATAAAGTCCGCCCCGCCCGGGAGCGCCTGCGCGACCGGGTTTTCCCATTTCCCCATCACGCGCCCCGGAACCCGAAGGCATGAAAGTCCTCGCCTGCAACGCCAACCGCCCGCTTGCCGAGGCCATCGCGGCCTACCTGCATCTTGAGCTGACTCATGCCACCGTCCGCCGGTTCTCGGACATGGAAGTCTTCGTCGAGATCCAGGAGAACGTGCGCGGCGAGGACGTTTTCGTCGTCCAGCCGACCAGCTATCCGGCCAACGACAACCTGATGGAGCTGCTGGTCACGCTCGACGCGCTGCGCCGTGGTTCCGCCCGCCGCATCACCGCCGTGGTGCCCTACTTCGGCTATGCCCGCCAAGACCGCAAGACCGGCCCGCGCACCCCGATCACCGCCAAGCTGGTGGCCAACCTGATCACCCAGGCCGGCGCCAACCGCGTGGTGACGCTGGATTTGCACTCCGGCCAGATCCAGGGTTTCTTCGACATCCCGCTCGACAACCTGTATTCCGCCCCGGTGTTCGTGCAGGACATCAAGGACCGCTATGCCGGCGAGAACCTGATGGTGGTGTCGCCGGACGTCGGCGGCGTGGTGCGCGCCCGTGGCATCGCCAAGCGCATCGAGGCCGACCTCGCCATCATCGACAAGCGCCGCGAACGCGCCGGCGTGTCGGAGGTGATGAACATCATCGGTGACGTGAAGGGCCGCAACTACATCCTGGTCGACGACATCGTCGACTCCGCCGGCACCTTGTGCAACGCCGCCGTCGCCCTGATGAACGCCGGCGCCAAGAGCGTCTCGGCCTACGTCACCCACGGCGTGCTGTCGGGCGGCGCGGTGGCCCGCGTCACCTCCTCGCCGATGAAGGAACTGGTGATCACCGACTCCATCCAGGCGACCGAAGCGGTGCGGCTGGCCGACAACATCCGCCAGATCACCATCGCGCCGCTGCTGGCCGAAGCCATCGACCGCATCAGCGACGAACGCTCGGTGTCCAGCCTGTTCGACTGACACCGGCCCGTCGTTTGACGCCGCCGCCTGCAACGCCCCATATTGTCCGGCAGGACGATGTGGGGCGTTTGTCATGGGCAAGATCACCGTTCAGATGAAAGACCCGAAGCTGGCGGAGGTACTGGCCTCCACCCGCGCCGGCGACGAAGTGGAACTGAAGGACGGCGACGCCGTCGTCGGTAGCTTCGTGCGACGGGAGGGGGAGGAGCGGCCGCGCGGCGTGCGGCGCTTCGGCTCCATGAAGGGCCTGGTCCACCTCGACGACAGCTTCTTCGACCCGCTGCCGGAGGAAGAGTTGCGGGCGTGGGAAGGCGGCGATCCGTGAGGCTGCTGCTGGATACCCACACCCTGATCTGGTGGCTGGAGGCCGACCCGAGGCTGCCTCCGCAGGTCTTCGCACTGCTGGAGGACATGCGGAACGTCGTTTACGTCAGCGCCGCCTCGGTGTGGGAGATCGCGACGAAGATCCGCATCGGCAAGCTGCCGGGCCTTGAGGATCTGAGCGACTCGCGCCATGGAATTCTGCGGATGATCGAGCAGGAAGGGTTCGACCCGCTGCCCGTCACCGTCGACCATGCGCACCTCGCCGGCTCGCTCAAGGGCTCGCACCGCGATCCGTTCGACCGCATGCTCATGGCGCAGTCACTGCTGGAGGATCTGCCGCTCGCCTCCAACGAACGGCTGTTCGACACCTTCGGCGTCCGCCGCATCTGGTAGGCGCGGCCTCGCGCCCTTCCCCGCCGCACGCGGCCATTCATCGTTGCCTTCCGCTGCCATCCGAGGTAAAGAACCCGCTTTCCGACGCCCCCGCCGCAAGCGCGGGGCGTTGCGTCTTGGGCACCCCTGGAGGCCCAGGACGTGACAGGCCAACCCTAGGAGCATCAAAATGGCCAATGAAAACACCCTGAACGTCATCCGACGCGACCGGGCAGGTAAGGGGGCAGCCCGTGCGACCCGTCGTCAGGGCCTCGTGCCCGGCGTGGTCTACGGCAGCAAGCAGGCGCCCGTCCTGGTGTCCATCGATCCCCGTCCGCTGATGGCGGCCATGCACAAGGCCGGTTTCTCGACCCGCGTGTTCGACCTGGTGGTCGAGGGCGGCGACACCGAGACCGTCATGGTCCACGACGTGCAGTTCCACCCGGTGACCGATGCGCCGATCGCCGTCGACTTCATGCGCGTGTCCGCCGACACCGACGTGGTGGTCGAAGTGCCGGTTCACTTCATCAATCAGGATCGTTGCCCGGGCATCAAGCGCGGCGGCGTGCTGAACATCGTGCGCCACGAGATCGAGGTGAAGGCCAAGGCCAACGCCCTGCCGGAGGCCATCGAGGTCGATCTGGCCGGCGTGGACGTCAACGAGTCGGTCCACATCAGCGCCGTGACCCTGCCGGCCGGCGTGACGCCGACCATTTCCGACCGCGACTTCACCATCTGCACCATCGCCGCGCCGTCGGGCATGAAGTCCGAAGCGGCTGCCGAGGGTGAAGGCGCCTGAGGCGTCCCCTGAGCAAGGGAGTTTCCGATGCGTCTGGTGGTCGGCCTTGGCAATCCCGGTGCGGGATACGCCAGAAACCGCCACAACATCGGCTTCATGGCGGCGGACGAAATCGTCCGCCGCCACGCTTTTTCCCCCTGGCGCGGCAAGTTCCAGGCGGAGATCGCCGACGGCACCGTCGGCGGTGAAAAAGTCATCGTCATGAAGCCGCTGACCTACATGAACCTGTCCGGTCAGGCAGTCGGCGAGGCGGTGCGCTTTTACAAGATCCTGCCCAAGGACGTGATCGTCGTGTACGACGAGATCGAGCTGACGCCGGGCAAGCTGCGGGTCAAGCAGGGCGGCGGCCATGCCGGCCACAACGGCCTGCGGTCGCTCGACCAGCATATCGGCAAGGACTACTGGCGGGTGCGTCTGGGCGTCGGCCGCCCGGCCACCAAGGAGCAGGTGGCGAACTACGTGCTGCACGACTTCGCCAAGGCCGACGAAGCCTGGTTGGAACCGCTGCTGACCTCGGTCGCCACCCATCTGCCGCTGCTCGTGAAGGGCAACGAGGGCGGTTTCATGAACAAGGTGACGCTGGATATCGCGCCGCCGCCGGCCCCCAAGCCGCCGCGGCCGGTGCCGGTGACCCCCGGCAGCCCCGCCGCTGGACCTGGGGCGGGGCCAGCGGATGCCGATGCCGGCAAGAATGCCCTACAGATCGCGCTCGAAAAGGCCAAGGCGAAGCTTTCGGGCCCCAACGGAACGGAGTCGTCGTAGAGATGGGTTTCAACTGTGGCATCGTCGGTCTGCCCAATGTCGGCAAGTCGACCCTCTTCAACGCGCTGACCTCGACGGCGGCGGCCCAGGCGGCGAACTTCCCGTTCTGCACCATCGAGCCCAACGTCGGCCGCGTCGCCGTGCCCGACCCGCGCCTTGAGGTGCTGGCGCAGATCGCCGGCTCCAAGCAGATCATCCCGACCCAGCTGGAATTCGTCGACATCGCCGGCCTGGTGCGCGGCGCCTCGCGCGGGGAGGGGCTCGGCAACCAGTTCCTCGCCAACATCCGCGAAACCGACGCCATCGTGCAGGTGTTGCGCTGCTTCGAGGATGACAACATCACCCACGTCGAGAACTCGGTCGATCCCATCCGCGACGCCGAGACCATCGAGACCGAGCTGATGCTTGCCGACCTCGACAGCCTGGAGCGGCGCATCGTGCCGCTGCAAAAGAAGGCCAAGTCGGGCGAGAAGGACGCCAAGGAATGGGTCGCGGTGATGGAGCCGGTGCTGGCCGCCCTGCGCGACGGCAAGCCGGCCCGCACCGCCCGCCCGTGCGACGAAGACGGCATGAAGATCTTCCGCCAGTTGCAACTGTTGACCGCCAAGCCGGTGCTCTACGTCTGCAACGTCGAGGAATCCGCCGCCGCCACCGGCAACGCCCTGTCGGAGAAGGTGGCCGAGATGGCCCGCGCCCAGGGGGCCGCCACGGTGGTCATCTCCGCCGCCATCGAGGCGGAAGTGGCGCAATTGGACGATCCGGCCGAGAAGCAGGCGTTCCTGGAAGACCTCGGCTTGCAGGAAACCGGCCTGTCGCGGGTGATCCGCGCCGGGTTCGAGCTGCTGCACCTGATCAGCTTCTTCACCGTTGGCCCCAAGGAGGCCCGCGCCTGGACCGTCCGCAAGGGCGCCAAGGGACCGGAGGCGGCGGGGCAGATCCACACCGACTTCGAGCGCGGTTACATTCGCGCCGAAACCATCGCCTATGACGACTACGTGGCTTGCAAGGGCGAGGTGGGCGCCAAGGAAGCCGGCAAGATGCGGGCGGAAGGCAAAGAGTACGTGGTGCAGGACGGCGACGTCATGCACTTCCTGTTCAACGTCTGATGCCTGAGCGTCGGCCCGGACGGGGATGCCTCGTCCGGGCCGGCCGCGCCATCAATCCAGCTGGAAGATCAAGGTCTTCAGGTAGGCGGTTTCCGGCAGGGCGGGGTGAACCGGGTGATCCGGGCCGGCGAACCCGGTGTGCAGCAGACGGCCGCCGCGCCCGGCCTGGGCGATGCCGCGGCTGACTTCCTCCTGGAACATCTCCAGCGGCATGTGGTGGCTGCACGAGCCGCACAACAGCACGCCGCCCGGCTCCACCAGCGCCGCGCCGAGGCGGGCCAGCTTGCGGTATCCCTTGGCTGCCTGCGGCTGATCCTTGCGGGATTTGGCGAAGGCCGGCGGGTCGCAGATGACGACGCCGAACCGCTCGCCGGCGGCGGCCAGCCGGGCCAGCTCCGCGAAGGCCTCCGCCTGCACCGGTCGCACCCGGTCGGCAACGCCGTTCAGCGCCGCCGCCTGCGTGGCCAGGGTGAGGGCGCGCTCGGCCCGGTCCACCAGCACCACCTCGGCGGCGCCGCGGGCGGCGCAGGCCAGCCCGAAGGCGCCGGCATAGGCATAGACGTCGATCACCTTCCGCCCGGCCGCCAGCTGCGCCACGAAGGCGCGGTTGGGGCGCTGGTCGAAGAACCAGCCGGTCTTCTGACCGGTGGCGAGATCGGCGACATAGGTGACGCCATTCTCCTCCAGTTGCACCGGCGCCTCGACGCTGCCGCGGGCGACGAGGGTCGCCGTCTCCAACCCCTCCAGGCCGCGCGCCGGGGAGTCGTTGCGCAGCACGATGGCGGTGGGCTGGAGCAGCGCCTCGCAGGCCTCGATGACCAGCGGCATCAGGCGTTCCATGCCGGCGGTATTGGCCTGGAGGGCGAGCACCTCGCCGAAGCGGTCGATGATGAGGCCGGGAAGGCCGTCGCCCTCGGAATGAACCAGCCGGTAGAACGGCCGGTCGAACAGCCGGGACCGCAGGTCGAGGGCCGCTTGCAGTCGCTGCCGCACGACTCGACTGTCGACTGTCGTCTGCCAGTCGCGGTCGATGACGCGGGCGGCGATCAGGGAGTGGGCGTTGAAGGTGGCGACGCCCAGCTTCTCGTCGCCGGCATCGACCAGCGTCACCAGGCTGCCGGCGGGCAGGGCCTTGGCCTCGGCGGTCATCTCGATCTCGTTGGAGAAGACCCACGGACTGCCGCGCCGCAGCCGTCCGGAGCGGCCCTTCTGAAGGCGGACGGCCGGCCGCGTCTCCGGGTGGTCGGCTGCGGCGGCGATGGCGGTGGCGGCGATCATGGGTTTGTCCTGCTGGCAATGGCCGAGGGTAAGGCGACCTATGGATTACGGCCAGAATACGGCGGTGGTCCGTCTTTTGGCTGGAAAATTTGTGGCATTTGCTATAGATGGAAGTCCGATCCCGCAAGGGGTCGTCTGTCTGTGCGCACAGTATTTTCATTCGGCGCAGATGGGCAACGGTCGGATCAGTGCTGATCGGTCGGGTACGCCAGCTTCCGAAGGGGAGCCGCCTTGAGCGGCAGGAAGACGACGGACCTTGCTCAGGGGCCTTTCCGTACCGGTGGGGAAGAATGTTCTGGTCGATCAAGGAGGGGTCATGACCCAAGCGACCACGGCGTACAACGCCCAGTCCGCGGCGACGCCCTATAACGAGGGTGTTATCCGCAACTTCGTCATTGCGGCGATGTTCTGGGGCGTGGTGGGCTTTCTGGCCGGCGATTTCATCGCCTGGCAGTTGGCCTTCCCGGCTCTGAACCTCGATCTGGAGTGGACGACGTTCGGGCGTCTGCGCCCGGTCCACACGTCGGCGGTGATTTTCGCCTTCGGCGGCAACATCCTGATTGGTTCGTCGCTGTATATCGTTCAGCGCACCTCGCGCACCGGCCTTTACGGCGGTGCCGCGCTGGGCAACTTCGTGTTCTGGGGCTATCAGGCGTTCATCGTCATGGCCGCGCTGGGCTACGTGCTCGGCATCACCCAGGGCAAGGAATACGCCGAGCCGGAGTGGTTCGTCGACCTCTGGCTGACCATCGTCTGGGTCGCCTACCTGACGACCTTCGTCGGCACGCTGATCAAGCGTCGCGAGCCGCATATCTACGTTGCCAACTGGTTCCTGCTGGCGTTCATCGTCACCATCGCCATGCTGCACCTGGGCAACAACTTGGCCGTTCCGGTCAGCTTCTTCGGCGCCAAGTCCTACCAGCTCTACGCTGGCGTGCAGGACGCCATGACCCAGTGGTGGTACGGCCACAACGCGGTCGGCTTCTTCCTGACCGCCGGCTTCCTGGGCATGATGTACTACTTCATCCCGAAGCGCGCCGAACGCCCGGTCTATTCGTACCGGCTGTCGATCGTCCACTTCTGGGCGCTGATCTTCCTGTACATCTGGGCCGGTCCGCACCACCTGCACTACACCGCGCTGCCCGACTGGACCCAGACCCTCGGCATGGTGTTCTCGGTCATGCTGTGGATGCCCTCCTGGGGCGGCATGATCAACGGCATCATGACCCTGTCCGGCGCCTGGGAAAAGCTGCGCACCGACCCGGTGATGCGCTTCCTGGTCACCTCGGTGGCGTTCTACGGCATGTCGACCTTCGAAGGTCCGATGATGTCGGTGAAGGCCGTCAACTCGCTGTCGCACTACACCGACTGGACCGTCGGCCATGTGCACTCGGGTGCTCTGGGCTGGGTCGCCTTCGTGTCGTTCGGCGCGATGTACTACCTGTTCCCGGTGCTGTGGAACCGCAAGCAGCTCTACAGCATGCGTCTGGTGTCGTATCACTTCTGGATCGCCACCATCGGCATCGTCCTCTACATCACCGCCATGTGGATCTCCGGCATCATGCAGGGCCTGATGTGGCGTGCGTATGACGAGCTGGGCTTCTTGCAGTACTCGTTCATCGAGACCGTGGAAGCCATGCACCCCTACTACGTGATCCGTGCCATCGGTGGTCTGCTGTTCGTGATTGGTGGTCTGATCATGGCCTACAACATGTACCGCACCATCAAGGGCGACGTCCGCACCGAGCAGCCCTACGAGGCTCCCGAGGCGGTCGTTGGCGCCCGTCAGTAAGGGGTGACGCGCTATGTCTCTGATCAAGCACCATGAGAAAGTCGAAAAGAACGTCCTCCTGCTGACGCTGGGCATCTTCTTGACGATCATCGTCGGCGGCATCGTGGAAATCGTCCCGCTCTTCTCGATCGAAAGCACGATCGAGAAGGTGCAGGGCGTGCGGCCCTACACTCCGTTGGAGCAGGCCGGCCGCGACATCTATGTCCGCGAGGGCTGCTATAACTGTCACAGCCAGATGATCCGCCCGTTCCGCGATGAAGTGGAACGCTACGGTCACTACTCGCTGGCGGCGGAAAGCAAGTACGACCATCCGTTCCAGTGGGGCTCCAAGCGTACCGGTCCCGACCTGGCGCGCGTGGGCGGCAAGTACTCGAACGAATGGCACACCCGTCACCTGATCGATCCGCGATCGGTGGTCCCGGAGTCCATCATGCCCGGCTATCCGCATCTGA
Organism: Pseudomonadota bacterium; assembly: GCA_023396465.1. Classification (GTDB taxonomy): domain Bacteria; phylum Pseudomonadota; class Alphaproteobacteria; order Rhodospirillales; family Rhodospirillaceae; genus Caenispirillum. The sequence goes on along the minus strand of JAEWWF010000273.1, from coordinate 15,260 downwards.
TGCGCGAGCTGAAGTATGACGACATCGGCGCCCGCCTGGCCACGCTGAGCATCGTCGGCGTGCCCTACACGGACGAGCAGATCGCGAACGCCAAGGCTCACCTCGAGGCGCAGGCCCGCGGCGAGCTGGATGACGTCGCCCAGGAATACCCGAAGGCCAATGGTGGCAACCTCGACGGCAATCTCGACAAGATCACCGAGATGGACGCCCTGGTCGCCTACCTCCAGGTCCTGGGTACCATGGTCGACTTCGCCGAGTTCGACCCCGCCGCCGCCAACGCCTATCGGTAAGGTCTCGATCTGATGCTGGAAGAGCTGCAATTTCTGTCTGACTTCCTGCGACAGTTCTGGGGCTTTTGGCTGATGATTCTCTTCGTGGGGATCGCCGTCTATGCCTTCCGCCCGCGTAACAAGGGGCGATTTGAGGAGGCGAGCACGGTGATCTTCCGCGAGGACGATGACGACAAGGAGCACAAAAATGGCGGGAATTCCTGAAAAGGACGCCATTACGGGCCAGCACACCACTGGCCATGAATGGGACGGCATCCGTGAGCTGAACACGCCGCTGCCGAAGTGGTGGGTCTATGTCTTCTGGGCCTGCGTTATCTTCTCCATCGGCTACGTGATCGCCTATCCGGCGATTCCGTTCACCAACAGCTTCTCCGGTGGCATGCTTGGTTACAGCTCGCGGGCCGAGCTGGAGACCGAGGTGCAGCAGGCTCGCCTGCAACACCAGGACAAGCTGGACGCCATCGCCTCGAAGTCGCTGGAAGAGATCGCCGCCGATCCCAACCTGCGCAACTACGCCATGGCCGGTGGTCAGGTGATCTTCAAGGAAAACTGCGCCCCTTGCCACCAGTCGGGCGGCGCCGGTGCCTTCGGGTACCCGACCCTGGCCGACGACGAGTGGATCTGGGGTGGCGACCTTGAGACCATCTACACCACTCTGCGTCACGGTATCCGCTGGGAGTCCGACGCGGACACCCGCCTGTCCGAGATGCCTGCCTTCGGCGCTGACGGCATCCTGGAAGCGGCGGAAATCGACGGACTGGCCGAATATGTCGTCGCCATGGCCGCGGGCAATGCCCCGACCGGCACCGACGCGGCGGCCCTGTTCGAGGAGCAGTGCGCCTCGTGCCACGGGTTCGAGGGCGAGGGCAACCGCGACCTCGGCGCCCCGGCGCTCAACAACCAGCTGTGGCTCTACGCCGGCGACGTGAAGGCCGTGCGCGATCAGATCTACAAGCCCAAGCACGGCGTCATGCCGGCCTGGGGTGATCGCCTCGATGACACGTCGGTGAAGCAGGCCGCCATCTACGTCCATTCGCTGGGCGGCGGTGAGTGATCTGAAACGTTAGTGCCGTTTCGCGTAAGGCGACGGGTCCGGCGGCTTCGGCAGCCGGACCCGTTTGTCTTTGCCCCGCCGGCGCCCGGCCGACGGCAGCGAAATGCCGGGGTTCTTGACGTTTTGCGCATGGAAGCGCACAACAGGATCATGCCGCATCGGCCGGTACCGCCGCAGGGTGGAACGGCGGATTGATGGATGTCATTGGCAGCAGGCCCCCGGCCCCGCTATGGGATCGCGGAGGGGCCCGCCACAGGGTCGCGAGGAACAAGCCGACAGCGCCCCGGAACCGCACCATTCTGAAAACGCCGGGCTCTCCTGATGCGGGGGCATGGCGCTTCCGCGCGGTTCTGGTTGCACCGTTGGTGCCGCCGCACTACCCCTTATGTGCCCGGACCGGTGTGGGGCCGGCCGAGGCAATGAAGAGAGAGGTCGGGATACCATGGCCGTAGCGAACGAGGTCGCGGACAAGGCGCCTGCGCCGTCCGAACCGCCGGGCAACAAGCCGGAAGGCGAGAAGAAGGTCTCGCTTTACGCCGCCTATCAGAAGGTCTATCCGCGCGAGATCAAGGGCACCTTCCGCTCCCTGAAGTGGATCGCGGCGGTGGTGCTGTTGGGCATCTATTTCATCGGCCCCTGGATTCCGTGGAGCCGGGCCGGCGATGCGCCGGATCAGGCCATCCTGATGGATCTGGCCGGACGCCGCGGCTACTTCTTCTTCATCGAGATCTGGCCGCAGGAAATCTATTACCTGACCGGCGTCCTGATCCTCGGCGCCATCGGTCTGTTCTTCGCCACCGCCCTGCTCGGCCGCGTGTGGTGCGGTTTCGCCTGCATTCAGACCGTCTTCACCGACATCTTCGTGTGGGTGGAGAAGGTTCTGGAAGGCGACCGCAACAAGCGCATGAAATTTGACAAGTCGCCGGTGACGGTCCGCAAGCTGGGCCTCAAGAGTGTGAAGATGGTCATCTGGATGGCCATCTCGGTGGCGACCTCGTGGACGTGGCTGCTGTACTTCGTGCCGGCCGGCTCGACCTCCCTGGACATTCTCACCGGTCAGGCGTCCATGGGCATCTACGGATTCCTGGCCCTGTTCGCCGGCTCCACCTTCCTGTTGGCCGGGTTCGCGCGCGAACAGGTGTGCATCTACATGTGCCCGTGGCCGCGCTTCCAGGCGTCCATGTTCGACGAGGACAGCCTTGTCGTCACTTATGAGAAGTGGCGGGGCGAGCCGCGCGGCTTCGCCAAGAAGGGCGACCAGTTCAAGGACCGCGGCCATTGTGTCGATTGCACCATGTGCGTACAGGTGTGCCCGACCGGCATTGATATCCGCAACGGCAGCCAACTTGCCTGTATCGGCTGTGGTCTGTGCATCGATGCCTGCAACCAGGTCATGGACCGCTTCAATCTGCCGCGCGGCCTCATCACCTACGACAGCACCAACAACATGGTGGCGCGTGCCAAGGGGCAGCCGACCCGCTACCGCTTCGTGCGGCCGCGGACCATCACCTATGCGGTGCTGCTGACAGCGGTGTTCGCCGTCATGACCTATGGCATGAGCACCCGTGCCACCACCGAGGTGAACGTGCTGCACGAGAGGAGCCCGCTGTTCGTGCCGCTGTCCGACGGTCAGATCCGCAACGGCTACACCTTCAAGATCCTCAACAAGCAGTCCGAGGAACAGACCTTCACCCTTTCAACCGGCGGCATTGAAGGCGCGCGCCTCACCGTCGTTGGCTTCGCCGACGAGCCGGTGACCAGCGTTCTGCTGCCGGTGAAGGGCGATAGCGTCGGGACCTTCCGCGTCTACGTCACCGCGCCGCCCAGCGGGTTGGAGGGGGCCTCCACCGATCTCGATTTCGTGCTCGTCAATCAGGTGACGCAGGAAACGCTGGATCATAGTACTCTGTTCGCTGGTCCTGGCCGCTAGACGCGGCCGGGCGTGGCATCATCGTTGACAGGATCGGCTGGCCGCGGGGAAATCGCGGCCAGCCGGCTGCTGCAAGGAGTACAGCATGAACACCAAGAAGCGGCCCGACGGCTGGTGGTATCCTTACATCTTCGTCGCCGGGTTTCTGGTGGTGATCACGGTGAATATGACCCTGGCTTATTTCGCGACCTCCACTTTCAACGGCCTGGAGACGCAGAACGCCTACGAAAAGGGCCGCCTGTACAACCAGACCATTGCCCGCGAGGAAGCTCAGCACGCCCTTGGCTGGACCATGGTGCTGACCAGCGACGCCAAGCCGCATAATCCGCCGGGCGCCGGTTACCCGGTCGATCTGCTGCTGTCGGCCGCCGATGCCGGTGGCGCCGCTCTGGACGGGCTGGTGGTGGAGGCGGAAATCCGCCGCCCGGCCGTGGCGGGGTTCGACCGCACCGTCATGCTGTCCCGCCGCGATGCCGGCCGCTACGGTGATACCGTGGTGCTGCCGGAGCCCGGGCAGTGGGAGGTCCGGCTCATCGCCAAGCGGGGCAAGGACGAGTTCCGCATGCGCGAGCGCATTTTGGTGAAGTGATGTGCCGGCCCCGCCGGCTGCCCAGAGTATCACGATGACCGCACCGCTTGCCGAATGCCGCCACTGCGGCAGCCCGGTCCCGCCGCGTTCGCCGGCAGGGCCGGAGTTCTGCTGCCGTGGCTGCCAGGCCGCCTATTCCCTCATCAACGGCATGGGCCTCGACGCCTATTACCGGCGTCGCTGCATTGATCCCGAGGTGCGCCCGTTGAAGCCCGAGGACGAGGCGGTGGTCGATGTCTCCGCCCATGTGCAGGAGGAGGCCGATGGTCGCCGCACCCTGCACCTGATGGTGGAGGGCATGCACTGCGCCGCCTGTGTCTGGTTGATCGAAACCCTGCTCGGGCGGCAGCCGGGGGTGACCCAGGCCCGCGTCAACATGACCACCCGCCGGCTGACCCTCCAGTGGGATCCGGCGGCGGCTCCCGCCGACTCGCCGGCTGCCCTGGTGGCGCCGGTGTTGCAGGTGGGCTACCGGCTGGTTCCCTTCGATCCGCAGGCGCTGGGGCGCGAGGGGGTGAAGGCGGAAAAGGAACTGTTGCGGGCCATGGCGGTGGCTGGTTTCGCCGCCGGCAACGTCATGCTGTTTTCGGTCAGCGTGTGGTCGGGCGCCGACATGGGGTGGGCGACCCGCGATCTGCTGCATTGGATATCCGCCCTCATCGCCGTGCCGGCGGTGGCCTATGCCGGGCGGCCGTTCTACCGCTCCGCCCTGACGGCGCTGCGGGCCGGTCGCACCAACATGGACGTGCCGATCTCCCTCGGCGTGCTGTTGGCAACGGGCATGAGCCTGTTCCAGGTCGCCACCAGCCAGCATCACGCCTACTTCGATGCCTCCGTCAGCCTGCTGTTCTTCCTGCTGATTGGCCGCTATCTCGATCATCGGGCGCGCGGCCGGGCGCGGTCGGCCGCCGAGCACCTGCTGGCGCTTGGCTCCGGTTCGGTCACCGTGCTGGACCCCGACGGCACCCGCCGCATGCTGCCGCCCAACCGGGTGGAGCCGGGCATGACCGTGCTGGTGGCGGCCGGCGAGCGGGTCGGCATCGACGGTGCCGTCTCCGATGGCGTGTCCGACATCGACACCAGCCTGATCACCGGCGAGTCGGTGCCGCAGCCGGTGCGTCCCGGGGATCGGGTCTTTGCCGGCACGGTCAATCTCAGCGGTCCGCTCCGGCTGACGGTGGCGGCGGTGGGTGAGCGCACCCTGCTGGCGGAGATCGTCCGCATGATGGAGGTGGCGGAACAGGGCCGCGCCAAATACGTCGCCCTTGCCGACCGGGTGGCGCGGCATTATGCCCCGGTGGTGCATCTGGCGGCGCTGTTCACCTTCCTCGGCTGGCTGTTCATCGCCGATGCGCCGTGGCAGCAGGCGCTGATGACGGCGGTGGCGGTGCTCATCATCACCTGTCCCTGCGCCCTGGCGCTGGCGGTGCCGGTGGTGCAGGTGGTGGCCACCGGGCGTCTGCTGCGCGGCGGCGTGCTGGTCAAGACGGCGACGGCGCTGGAGCGTCTGCACGTCTGCCGCACCATCGTGTTCGACAAGACCGGCACCCTTACCCTCGGCAAGCCCGATCTGCTCACCGAGGCCGCCGCCTGGACCGCCGACGATCTCGCCCTTGCCGCCAGTCTGGCGGCGGCCAGCAAGCATCCGCTCGCCCGTGCCGTCGCCGCCCGCTCCGGCGCCGCCGCGGCTGCCGGGGTGGAGGAAGTGCCGGGGGCGGGCATGCGTCTTGGCGCCGTGCGATTGGGCAGCCGGGTCTTCTGCGCCGTGACCGAGGCCGAGGCGGCCGCCCAGCCGACCCCGCCGATGCCGGGGCCGGAACTGTGGCTGCGCCGGGCCGACGGCAGCGCCGTCCGCTTCGCCTTCGCCGATCAGCTGCGCTCCGATGCGGCGGAAACGGTGGCGGCGCTGAAGCGGCGCGGCTTCACCGTCGAACTGCTGTCGGGCGACCGCGAGGACGCGGTGCGGGCGGTGGCCGAGGCGGTCGGCATCGACCGCTGGCGGGCCGGCGCCACGCCGACCGACAAGTGCGAGCGGCTGGCGGCGCTACGGGCGGAGGGTCATGTGGTCGCCATGGTCGGCGACGGTCTCAACGACGCGCCGGCGCTGGCGGCGGCGGATGCCTCCATCTCGCCGTCGTCGGCGGTGGACGTCAGCCAGACGGTGGCCGACGTGGTGTTCCAAGGTGTGCGGCTGGCGCCGGTGGTGGAGGTGTTCGCCATCGCCGCGCGGACCGATCGGCTGGTGAAGCAGAACTTCGGGCTGTCGCTGCTCTACAACTGCATCACCATTCCGTTGGCTGTGGCCGGCTATGTGACCCCGCTGATCGCCGCCGTCGCCATGTCGTCGTCGTCGGTGCTGGTGATCGTCAACGCCCTGCGGCTGACCCGCGGGCGGGGGTGAGGCCGCGTTGTCCCGCCCTGCCGGAGTGCGTGAAAGTCTGGCCTCGCCGGGCGCCCGGCCCTATGGTGCGCGGGCACGGTGAGACGCGAGGGTGCGATGGACAGTCTACTCATGCTTATCCCGGTCGCCCTGCTGCTCGGCCTGCTGGGGCTGGGCGGCTTCCTGTGGGCGCTGCGGTCGGGGCAGTTCGACGATTTGGACGGAGCGGCCAACCGCATCCTGTTCGAGGAAGACGACATGACGGCGCCGCCTTCCAACGCGCCGGACCGGCCGGCAGAACCCGACCGTTCGGCGGATCGGCCGTCATGAACCTTTTGCGGCACCGCCGAACCGGGTAAAAGACGCCCCAGTCCAGGAAACGACCAAGCCTCTCACAGGAGGAAACGTTTGAGCGCGCAGACCCAGACCAGGCGCGTCACCGTGCGCGACATCGCCGCCCGCAAGGGCGGCGAGCCGGTGGTGGTCCTCACCTGCTACACGGCGCCGATGGCGCAGTTCCTTGACCCGCATGTGGACATCCTGCTGGTGGGCGATAGCCTCGGCATGGTGGTCTACGGCATGGAAACGACGCTCGCCGTCACCGTCGACATGATGATTGCCCACGGCCAAGCCGCCATGCGCGGCTCGCGCAAGGCCATGGTGGTGGTGGACATGCCGTTCGGCTCCTACGGCGAGGGGCCGGCGCAGGCGTACCGCAACGCCGCCCGCATCCTGGCCGAGACCGGCTGTACGGCGGTGAAGCTGGAAGGCGGCGCCGAGATATCGGACACCGTGCGCTTCCTGGTCGATCGCGGTATTCCGGTGATGGGCCACATCGGCCTCAAGCCGCAGATGGTCCATGCCACCGGCGGCTTCCGTGCCCAGGGCCGCACCGAGGCGGAGGCGGCGCAGATCCGCGCCGATGCCACCGCCATCGCCGAGGCCGGCGCCTTCAGCATGGTCATCGAAGGGACGTGGGAGGCGGTGGCGCGCGAGATCACCGCCGATGTTCCCTGCGTCACCATCGGCATCGGCGGCTCGCCGCAGTGCGACGGCCAGGTGCTGGTGACCGAGGACATCCTCGGCCTATTCAACGATTTCCGGCCCAAGTTCGTGAAACGCTATGCCGAGCTGGGCGCCCAGGTGAGCGAGGCCGCCGCCGCCTATGCCGCCGAGGTGAAGGCCCGCCGCTTCCCGGCGCCGGAGCACTGTTTCGGCGTCAAGGCGCCCGCCGCCGAGGCGAAGACGGTCTCCGAGTCGCAGAACGCTCCCGAATCCCAGAAAGGATGAGCGCCATGGCCGCGCCCGCTTCCGCCCACCGCGCCCTGGATACCGTCACCACCGTCGCCGACCTGCGCGCCCGCGTCGCGGCGTGGCGGGCGGAGGGGCTGACGGTGGCGCTGGTGCCCACCATGGGGGCGCTGCACGAAGGCCACCTGTCGCTGGTGCGCCGGGCCAAGATGCTGGCCGACCGGGTGGTGGTGTCGATCTTCGTCAACCCGACCCAGTTCGGCCCCAACGAGGATTTTGCCCGTTACCCCCGCCAGCTGGAGCAGGACCGATTCAAGCTCGGCATGGCCGGCACTCATCTGGTCTATGCGCCGACGGTGGAGGAGATGTATCCGCAGGGTTTCGCCACCCGCGTGGTGGTCTCCGGTGTGTCCGCCGGCCTGTGCGGCGATGCCCGTCCCGGGCACTTCGAGGGCGTGGCGACGGTGGTGTGCAAGCTGCTTAATCAGGGCCAGCCCGACGTCGCGGTGTTCGGCGAGAAGGACTGGCAGCAGGTGATGGTCATTCGCCGTCTGGCCCGCGACCTCGACCTGCCGGTGCGCATCGAGGGGGCGCCGGTGGTGCGCGAGATGGACGGCCTCGCCATGTCGTCGCGCAATGCCTATCTGTCCGACGGCGAGCGCGGCATCGCCAACTACCTCTACAAGACCCTGAAACAGATCGCCGACGACCTGGACGCCGGCAAGGATGCGGCGCACGCCTGCGCCTGGGGTATCTCTGAACTGGGACGACTCGGGTTCGGCCCGGTGGACTACCTGGAGGTCCGCGACAGCGAGACGCTGGAGCCGGTGGGGGGCATCGTGACCCGGCCGGCACGGGTGCTGTGCGCCGTCTACCTCGGCCGCACCCGGCTGATCGACAACGTGGCGGCGGGCGTCAAGGCCGGCGGCTGAGTGGCGGCGGCATGACGGCCATCACAGCGGCGGTGGCCCAAGCTCTTCATTCTTCCCGGCAAGACGTGTACTCTGCTTTCGCCGCTCTGTCCGATCGGGAAGGATGACGGGCCATGATGATGCCCGCTTTCGTGCATCCCCAGCCGCAGCCGACGCCTCCGGTACCACCCTCGCCGGTGCGGCCGTCGGGGGATCGCTTTCCCGAGACCGAGAAGCTTCCCTTCCCCGAAGACCGGCGCGGTGGTCCGACGCCGGAGCAGCAGGCCGATGCCGAAACCGGCTGGCAACCGCCGCTGGCCGGAGATACCGCCATCGCCGCCCAGGCCTTTGGTCAGCAGGCCGAGGCGGAGGAAGGCGCTGCCCCCGGCGCGCTGACCGCCGAGGAAGAGGCCCAGGTGGAGGATCTGAGGGCGCGTGATGCCGAGGTCCGCGCCCATGAGCAGGCCCATCAGATGGTCGGTGGCCGCCATGCCGGCGCCATCAGCTACGACACCGTGCGCGGCCCCGATGGCAATACCTATGCCATCGGCGGCGAGGTGCCCATCGACGTCTCTCCCGGCCGTTCACCCGAGGAGACCATCGCCAAGATGGAGGTGGTGAAGGCCGCCGCCCTGGCGCCGGCCGAACCGTCGCCGCAGGACCGCCGCGTCGCCGCCGTCGCCGATGCCCGCCGTCTTGACGCCATGGCCGACAAGCGCGAGCAGGACCGGGCCGAGTCCGAGGCAGGGGGAGCCGCCGGCTTGTCTCCGTCCGCCGGTGCGGCGCCATCGTCCCAGCCGGCCACGTCCGCCGAGCGCAAGCCGTCGCCGCCCCTGCTGTTGCAGGGGATGGCGGCCTATGGCGGCACCCTCGCCATGGCCGCCACCCAGGCGGCGCCAGCCCTGCGCTTCGATCTGGTCGCCTGAGCGCGGCCGTTACTTACGGCCGAAGTAGGCGCGGCTGGCGGCGAACACCACCCCCGACAGCGCCACCAGGGCGATCAGGTTGGGAATGGCCATCAGCGCGTTCATGATGTCGGCCACCAGCCACACCAGTTCCAGGTTGGCGGTGGCTCCGATGTAGAGCGCCACCACCCACAGCAGCCGGTACGGCAGGATCGCCCGCACGCCCATCAGATAAACCGCCGTGCGCTCGCCGTAATAGGCCCAGCCGAGCACGGTGGTGAAGGCGAACACCACCAGGCCGAAGGTGACGATCAGCTCGCCGCCCTCGAACCCCTGGGCGAAGGCGGTCGCCGACAGGGCGGCGCCGGTCTCGCCGGAGGTCCAGGCGCCGCTGGTCAGGATCACCAGGGCGGTCATGGTGCAGACGATGATGGTGTCGATGAAGGTGCCCAGCATGGCGATGGTGCCCTGGCGCACCGGCTCGCGGGTGCGGGCGGCGGCATGGGCGATGGGGGCGGAGCCGAGGCCGGCTTCGTTGGAGAAAATGCCGCGCGCCACGCCGAAGCGGATGGCCGCCCACACGGCGGCACCGGCGAAGCCGCCGGTGGCGGCGGTGCCGGTGAAGGCGTCGGTGACGATGTGGGCCAGCACGCCGGGCACCTGCTCGGCATTGATGACGATCACCACCAGGGCGCCCAGCACGTAAACGATGGCCATCAGCGGCACCAGCTTCTCGGCCACCAGACCGATGCGCTTGACGCCGCCGATGATGACCAGGAATGCCAGCACCGACAGGGTGATGCCGGTCCAGCCCTTGGGAACGTCGAAGGTGGTGAACATGACGTCGGCGACCGAATTGGCCTGGACGGTGTTGCCGATGCCGAAGGCGGCGATGGTGGCGAACAGGGCGAACAGCCACGCCAGCCAGGCCCAGTTCCGGCCCATGCCGTTGCGGATGTAGTACATGGGGCCGCCGGTGTAATTGCCCTGGGCGTCGGTCTCGCGGTAGGTGACGGCCAGCACCGTTTCGGAATACTTGGTCGCCATGCCGACCAGGGCGGTGATCCACATCCAGAACACCGCCCCCGGTCCGCCGAGCGCGATGGCGGTGGCGACGCCGGCGATATTGCCGGTGCCGACGGTGGCCGCCAGGGCCGTGGTCAGGGCCTGGAAGGGGCTGATGTCCCCCTCGTCCTCGGCTTTGGTGCTGCGTCCGGCCAGCGTCATGCGGATGCCGTAGGACAGCTTGCGCTGGGGCAGGAACTTCAGCCCGACCGAAAGATAGAGCCCGGTGCCGAGCAGCAGCACCAGCATCACCGGCCCCCAGACGAAGCCGGAGACGGCGTTGAGCAGGGTTTCGACGTCCATGGTTATCCTCTGCTAACGAAGGAGCGTCCCGAGGGCATGCACCAATGTCCGGGCAGGGGGCAAGGGCCGTTTGAAGGGGGAGGGCAGGGGAGCCGTCGGTTCTTAGGCCCGCAACAGGGTGTCCACCGCCGCCGTCACCTCGGCCACCGGCAGGTCGCGCAGGTCGGGCCGTTGCAGCGTGGCGACGGCTTCCGCCCACGGGCGGCATTCCACCGGATCCGACTCGGCGGAGAACAGCACCACGCTCGGGCAGCCGGCAACGGCGATCAGGTGCATGGGGCCGGTGTCGTTGCCCACCGCCACGGCGGCCAGCCGGGCGAGGCTGGCCAACTGGCCGAAATCGGTGCGACCACGCAGGTTCACGGCGCCGGTGACGGTGGCGGCGATGGCGTCCAGTTCCGCCGCCTCCTTGTCGGTGCCGATGAGCATCGGCGTGATGCCACGCGCCGCCAGATGGCGGGCGACGGCGGCATAGGTGTCCACCGGCGCCCGCTTGGCCGGCCGTTGCGGCGCGCCGCCGGGCACCAGCAGGGCGAAGCGCGGCGGCACAGGCAGGGAGGCAATGTCGCCGGCCAGGAACGACAGGTCGGGCCACGGCGGCACCGTCAGTCCGGCGACCTTCAGCTGGTCGGCATAGCGCACGGCGGCGTGACGGCGTGGTTCGCGCGGGTCGGCGATGAAATGGCTGGCGCCGGCAAAGATGCCGTTCCACTCCAACGCCGGCTTGCCCAGGCGCATGACATGGAACAGCAGGTGGGTGCGGTCGTTGCGCTGGAGGTCGTAGACACGGTCGAAGCCAGCCGCCCGTAGTCCCCAGGCGAGCCGCGCTTGCGCGATCAACCCGCGCGGCCGGCCGTCGTCACGCACCGCATCGAACAGGCCACTCGCCCGCGCCATGGCGGCGAAGGGCGGGGTGGTCAACAGGGTGATCTCGGCCTCGCCATGGGCGGCGCGGATGGCCTTCATGGCCGCCAGGGCGACGATGAAATCGCCGAAGGCGCCAAGCTTGATGACCAGGATGCGGCGCGGCGGCCGGGGCGAGGCAGGCATGGGGTATCCGTGTGCAGGCGGCAACCGCAGCGTCTATAGCCCATGGCGGCGGCTGCCGCCACCCGGCTCAGTCGAAGTCGGCCGGCAGTAGCGGGTCGCGGGCGTGGGCGAACATGCGGTGGATGTGCCAGCCGGTGACGCGGCCGTGCGACAGATCAAGACCGTCGATCTCATCCTCGGCGAAGAAGCCGACCTCGCTGGTTTCCAGGCTGGGGGTGGCGGTGCCGCCGGTGATGTCGCACAGGAAGAACAGCTTGTAGAGGTAGAACGGCACCGGCCGGGCTGGCGGCGGGAAGCGGCGGCGGTCGTAGCAGCCGGCCAGCTTGCGCACGGTGACGGTGAAGCCGGTTTCTTCCCACACCTCGCGCGCCACGCCCTCGGCCGGGGTCTGGTTGACGTCGGCCCAGCCGCCGGGCAGGGTCCAGCGGTGGCTGTCGGCGACCTCGCGCACCATCAGGATGCGGCCGTCCCGGAAGGCGGCGCCGCGCACGCCGACCTTGGGCGTGGCGTAGCCGGTTTCTTCCATGAACAGCGCCTCGATGCGCTCGGCCGGCGTAGCGGTCTGCTCGGCCAGCATCTCCGCCGCCAGACGGCGCAACTGCTCGAACCGCTCGCGGTCATAGGGGTTGGGACTGTAGGCGAGGCCCGACTGGGCCAGGGCCTGGATTTCACGCGCCCAGGTCAGCCATTTCGGTTCCATGCCGTCTCCTTGCGCTGGCGAGACGGCAGAATGCCATGGCCGGCGCGCGCGGTCACGCGCCGGCGACAGCGGACGTCAGACGCGGGCCTGTCCGCCAGTCGTCGGTCCGGCCGGCCGCACCGGGATGAGCATGCCGCCGATCTGCTTGAACGGCAGCGGGTTGCGCAGGTGGCGTTCGATCCGGCCACGCACCGTCTTGGTGGCGATGGGCTTGACCACCAGATCGTGGACACCGGAATTGGTCGCCTTCACAAGGTAGTCCTTTGTTATCTCGCTCGACGGCATCAGGATGACGAGCGTCTTCGGATCGACACCCGCTTGCCCGGTGCGCACCGCCTTGGTGAAGGCGAGCCCGTCCATGGGCTTCATGCCATCGTCCACCAGCACCACGTCGACAGGGAAATTGGCCATCACCTCCAGCGCCTCGGGGCCCGACTTGGCCTCGTAGATCTTGGTGACGCCGAGCGTGTTCAGCAGGCTGCGCAGCAGGGAGCGGAAGTTGAACTGATCGTCGACCACCAGGATGTTCAGGGCGCGCCAGTCGATGTCGCCGTCGCCGACCGACTTGTTGGCCACCACCATGGGCGCGTCCTGCGCCAGCAGGTGGGCGGCCAGGGCCTTGTCCGACTTCAGGATGTGCTGGCTCAGCCAGACCTTGAGGAAGGCCAGGAGATCCTTCACCCCGATCTCGCCTGCATCGAAGCGGCGGCGCATCTCGACCACCTGTTTGACGAGCACGGCGTGCTCTTTCAAGTGACCGGGCGACAGGTCGTAGTTCGACTTCACCATCAGTTCCTGTTCGCGGCCGAAATGGAACTCGGTGTAGTCGATCAGCACGTTGAGCACGCTGGCCACAGTATCCTGTTCGTCGCCGTTGTTCATGGCGTCGGCCAGCATGTTCACCTGGTCGATCAGGATCTTGTGGTCGTCGTCAATGAGCGCGAACCCGACCTTCAACTGGTCGGTGAAATCCAGAAAAGCCATGTTGTCCCCCACAGGCCCGAGTGGACGGTTCCTCCGGCGGGGCTTGTCGACGCCGCACAGCCCGCTGCCCCGCTCTGCCGTTCAAGCGCGACATGATAGCAAAGCCGGTAAAATCTTCATGGACTTTTGGCGTAGGTATGACGTCGGTTGGGGGTGCCTGATCGGACGTAAGACTAAGGATGGAGGATGGGCCGAAGTATTACCCACTGTCGATTGTCGACAGCAAGTGATCCACTTCGGTGACGGCTGCTTTATTTGAAGAAAATCTTATTTACCGAAGGCGCTTGTAGGCTTCCGCAAACATCGTGGCGCCAAGCGCCATGATGGTGAAGGAGATGGCGAGGTCGGTGAACAGCAGGACCGAGAACGGCAGTCCGAAGCCGATGACCATCAGTTGCAGGATGCCACCGAAGAAGAGCGCCGGCAGATGCACTGCCGCCGCCAGCGCCAGCATGCGCAGCGAGTTGCCCTTGCTCATGTCCCAGGCCCTGGCGAACGACGCGGGGTCCTCCACCGCCACCGCCGGAAAGATCAGGCTGAGGCGCAGGCTGGCGAGAATCAGCAGGATGAAGAAGAACACGCCCAACAGCAGCGGCAGCATCGGCAACTGATGGGCCGATATGGCGCCGCTGGCAAAGGGAATGGCGACGGCGCCGGCGATGATCATGGGCGCCGCGACCACCAGCGCCAGCACCACGGCCCACATCAGGAACCGTCCTTCCAGTCGCCCAAAGGTGAACGACGGGCGGCCCTCCAAGCCCAGCGGACCATCGATGATGAAGCGATACCAACTGACCAGAAAGGGCAGCGACGCCAGGAAATAGGCGATGCCGAGCAGGCCGGGGCCACTGCTGCCGCCGTCGGCGGGGTCGCCGTCACCGAGCCCTGCTGGGGTCTCCACCGTGGCCGATCCCGTCAGCAGATGTTCGACGATGCCCGTCGCCAGCACGATGGCCAGCGGTACGGCGGCGCGGTCGGCCAGGACGCGGCGGAAGCGCCAAACGGCATGATAGGCTTCGGCGGCGATCTCGACGACGGGCAGTTGCATGGAGGCTCCGGGGCGGGGGTGACGGAGCGGCGCAGGATACAGGCCGCGAGCGGCCTTGTCAGCGATTGCCGGTGGCCGGCGGTGGCAGGATCATCTCCCGGTCGGCCGCCACCCGCACCGCCTTGGCGGCGGCGACCAGGGCGCGGGCGCGGTTCCAGGGATTGCGCACCGCCAGGGCGTCATCGACCGCCTGACGGGCCGCCGCCGCGCCAGCGGCGTCCCCGGCTGCAAGCAGGCGCTCGGCCCGTTGCGCCCCAAGCCGGACCCGGGCCACCCGGTCGAGCATGGCGGTGCGAAGGGCTTCGGCCTCGGCGTCCAGGGCGTTGGCCTGGGCGGGCGCCAGTCCCGGAGCGGCCGCCAGCCGCTGGAGCCCCTCCACCCGCAGCGTGTCGTCGCCGACCCGCGCCAGCGCCCCGCGAGCAGCGGCGGGGTCGCCCAGGATACGCCAGGCATCGCCGATGCGGGCCCAGGCGAAGGATGCCGCGAAGGGCAGGTCGATTTCCGCCGCCACCGTTTCGGCTTCCCGCAGGGTCGCGGCATCGGTCAGCAGAACGGCGGTGTCGGCCAAGGTGACGGCGCGGTAGCGGGCTTCCGGGACCGCCCGCGCCGTGGCCAGGGCGGCGTCCTTTCGGCCGTGGCGGGCATGGGCGCCGGCCAGATCGACCAGCACCGGCGTCGGATCGACCGCCGCTGACAGGCCGCCGAGCAGGGCCTCCGCTCGGTCGGGGCGGTCGACGGCGGCCCAGGCGGCGGCCACGGCGGTGAGGTCGTCCCCGCCACCGGTCAGCAGGGCGGCGGCC
>JAEWWF010000081.1 GCA_023396465.1 Pseudomonadota bacterium | reverse complement strand
GCCTGAGTTTGGCGGACTGACGCCCACCCCATCCGCCATTTCTTCGCACGAAAAGCAGCTGGTCGGTCAAGGAACGCATGACAGAATACGTGCGCCTGACTCCGTTACGGGCCTGTCGGGATAAAATTTAGAATACAATATTATTCAGCATACTCCGTAAAAAATACTGGTTACGTCAATTTCCTCCACAGAGATTACCACAGAAGATTTCCCCACCACCCGACGCCACATGCCATAAGCTCTGAGAACATTGCTTGTCTCGGAACTTATCCATGCCAGAATCCATCGACGCTGCTCGTCCGTCCCGGTTGGATAGTCTTACGGCGTTGCGCTTTCTTTTTGCCTTCAATGTCGTCCTGTTCCACCTCTGGGGGTATATACCCGGATCGTTCACGGTTCTTGAGCGACCCTTTCAGGTCTATCTGGCCCAAGGACATCTGGGGGTGGCTGGTTTTTTCGTGCTCTCCGGCTTCGTTCTGACTTGGGCGCACCTCCTGCAAGGCACGCGCCACCAGGCTGATGGCATTCTAACGTTCTACTGGAAGCGCCTCGCCCGCATTTATCCGCTGTACCTGCTCGGCATCCTGCTGGCGGTGCTGCCAAGCGTGCTGCACCTGTATGCCAGCTACCAAGCCAACCTTGATCTCAAGACCCTGACCGACCTGGCGCTGGCCCTGGTGGCGCTTCAGGCGTGGACCCATGACACCGTCTTCGTCTGGAACGCGGTCAGTTGGACACTGTCGGTCGAGGCTTTTTTCTATGCCCTTTTTCCGCTGATCATCGGGCTCCTGACCAAGCTGCCGTCGCGAGCCCTTGCGGCGCTGCTGTGCGGCTGCGTGGTTCTCGGCGCCAGCTTGGACTCGCAGGAGTTTCACAGCGCCTTCGCGGTGCTTGGCGATCCGCTACGGTATCTGCTCAGCCATACCTCGCCGCTTGGACGGCTGGTGGATTTCGTGGCTGGCATCGCGGTCGGCGCGCTGGTGTTCCGGGCACCGGTGGTGGCGGCCCCCGGATTGATGCGGCTGCTGGCGCTGGCGGTGTTGGGACAAATGATCCTGGTGCTGTGCATGGAGATAGACTGGTTCCACCAGCGGACCTTCATCGGCATGTTCGTCGTGCTCTTCGCCCTGTTCGCCCTCAGCGACAGGGGCGGGGCGAGAACGCCGCGGCTGCTGGTGTACCTGGGCGAAATCAGCTTCGCGCTCTACATCGTTCACCTGCCGATCCTTCATATGGTCATGCCGCTGATCGGCCGGCTCCCCATCGGGATGATCCTGGCGATCTATCTTCCCCTCACCCTCGGTGCCGCCATGCTGGCGTATCATAAGGTGGAGTTGCCCTATCGCCGCAGACTCATGGCCTTTCCACAGCCCCGACGGAAAAGGACCGCCATGGCCACGCCGGAGATCAAGGTCGCCGCCGCCGAATGACCAGCCATATTCTCTGATCCATGCTCCGCCAAACGCCCTCAACGGCCGCTCCCTGACCCGGAGCGGCCGTTTTCCATCGGCAGCAAGTCGGATTTTCTTACAGCGTCTTTATGCCTCCGGCGGCAGCCCCGCGCGGCTTCAAAAACGCCGCACCGCCACGCTGGGATAATAGATATCACATTGATATTAAATGCATTTCGACCAAGTTCGCAGAAGCTTCCCGACTCCCTCGGAAGCATCCTCCCTCCTCTCGGATGCAACCAACACGCTTTTTATGCATCCGCCAACAAGGCCGCATGGCGGCTTTACGTCCTCAAGGGGCATGCTCTCAGTCATGGAGAGCGGCGTAACGGCATCCCGGCCCGCTCGGCAACGGAAACACTCTGTGAAGGAGTTCTCGGAATGACCAGCAAGGCCGTCACCCACGCTGATCCCGGCACGCAGATCGCCGCGCAGGTTCCGGATCTGAAGCGCTACGCCCGGTCCCTCACCCGCACCGAGGACGACGCCAACGACCTGGTGCAGGATTGCGTCGAGCGGGCCATTCTGAAGTGGCACCTTTACAAGCCCGGCACCAACCTGCGGTCCTGGCTGTTCACCATGATGCGCAACGTGTTCATCAGCCAGAAGCGCCGCGAGGCCGTCGCCAGCCGCTACATGGCCCAGGCCGTTCACGACGACAGCATGGTCGCCCGCCCCAACCAGATGCACAGCGTCTATCTGAAGGAGACGGTCGAGGCCATGGACGCGCTCTCCAGTCAGGAACGCGCCGCCGTGCAGATGCTCGGCATCGACGAAATGTCCCACCAGGATGCCGCCGCCCTGAACAAGCTGCCGGTCGGTACCATGAAATCCCGCCTGTCGCGTGGTCGCGCCAACCTGCGCACCGTCCTCCAGATGGCCGAGGGCGACCTGTAAATACCCTGAGTGCTCCCTGTTCCTGCCCCCTGCCGGGGGAGGCCGAGTGCCTCCCCCGGATTTTTCATGCCCACGCGGACACCGCTGTCGGAGCGCCTTTCCCCCTGGTGGCGGCACGGTTTCGGCGCTAGTCTGGCCGCAGCCGACTGGCGCGGGGGCGACGGAGTGCCGTGGGGGATACGCGATCATGATTCATCTGGCGAACATCCTGCTGGTGATGTCCGAGTCCGAGGCGGCGAGAGCCCTGCACGCGACCCTGGCGGCGGAGTCCTTCGCCGGCCCCCTGGTCACCACCGGCACGGAGGCACTCGCTCAGGCCCGCGCCTTGCGGCCGGACGTGGTGGTGATCGGCGAGCATCCGGCCGACATGACCGCGCTCGCCTGTGCCTTGGCGTTGAAGGAACAGGCGGATACCGCCGACGTGCCGGTTTTCCTGGTTGGAACCGAATGGCAGGCGGCGGCCCTGCCGCTGCTGCAACAGGCCGGCGTGGACGACGTGCTGGCATGGCCGTCCGAGCGGGCGGTGCTGGCGTCACGGCTGCGGCCGCTGGTGCGGTTGTCGACCATGCGGGCGGAGTTGGAGCATCGCACCGCCGCCGCCGGACACTTTGGCCTCACCGTCTCCGACCATGTGGATGCACCGGCGGAACGCCCCCAGGTGTTGGTGGCGGGCACGGCGGCGGACCAGGATCGGGTGCGCTCGGCGATGGCGGCCGATGCCGATCTGACCACGGCCGCCACCCTTTATGAGGCCGACGACCTGACGGCACGGCGCATCTTCGATTGTCTGGTGATCGGCGTCGACGGCAGTCCCGACCCCGCCTTAGACATCTGCGCCCAGATCCGGCGCAATCCCCGCCTGTTCAACCTTCCCGTCATCCTGCTGCTGCCGGCCGAGGCCATGGCGGACGCGGAACGGGCTTATATGCTCGGCGCCAGTCTCGTTCTGCCTCGCGCCCCGGAGGCGGAGGCGCTGCAATGGGCGCTTGCCACGCTCGTCCGCCGTCAGCAACGCCGTTGGGCCCTGCGCCGCGCCTTCGACCGCACGCGCCTGCCGGCGCTGCTGTCCGCCGATCTGCCCGAGCTTTATACCCGTGACTTCCTGCTCGCCTACCTCAACGGCCGCATCGAGACCGCGCGCCGTCAGGGCAAGCCGCTGACCGTCATCCACTTCGCCTTCGGGGGCGTCGCCCGCATCGAGGAGGAATTCGGCTCTGCCGCCGGTAACCACCTGCGCCACCAGTTGGGGCAGTGGATCACCAGTCTGGTGCGGGCGGAAGATCTGGCGACCCATCTCGGGGGCGCCCGCTTTGCCGTCGCCCTGCCCGACACGCCGCTGGACGAAGCGCAGATCGTCATGCATCGCATCGCCGGTGTGATCGGCTACACCGACTTCGCCGTTCAGGACGTATACCAGGTGGTCAAGGTCTGGCCGCACGTCGGCGCCGCCGGCTGGACCGAGGCCGACACCGCCGCGACACTGCTGGAGCACGCGGAAGCCGCCGCCGACTAGCCAGGACGTCCAGCCGAGGCCTCATGCGCATCACCATCGTCTTCGATACCGTCTGTCCCTGGTGCTTCATCGGCAAGCGCCGGCTGGAGCGGGCCCTGCGCACACGGCGGGAAGTACGCCCGGAATTCGGCTGGCAGCCCTTCCTTCTCAACCCCGAGCTGCCGCCGGAGGGCACCGACCGGTCGCTCTATCTGGAGCGCAAGTTCGGCGGTCGGCAGCGGGTGGACCGCATGTATGACGCCTTGGCCGCCGCAGGCCGCGTGGAAGGCATCGACTTCAGCTTCGACCGCATCCGCCGCACTCCCAACAGCCTGAACAGCCACCGTCTCATTCAGATGACCCCGACCGCCGTACAGCCGGCGCTGGTGGATGCCCTGTTCGTGGCCTATTTCACTTACGGTCGAGACATCGGCGATCCGGCGGAATTGGCCGCCATCGCTGGCGACCATGGCCTTGACGATGACGAAGTCTACCGTCGCCTGCTGACCGAAGCCGGCGCTAACGCCGTTTACGCCGCCAACGCCCGCAGCCACCGCATGGGCATCAACGGGGTGCCGTGCTTCATCTTCAACGACCGCTTCAGCATGGCGGGAGCGCAGGAACTGGAGGTGCTGATGCGGATGGTCGATCTGGCGGCCGAAACCGACGCCCCTGCCCCGGTGAGTCAGGTCTGACGGCCGCCGCCCCGGTCGTCACACCTCCACCACGTCCATCACTCCCGGCGTGTTGCGCAGGGCGCCGATGGTCTGGGCGGAGAGTTGGAAGGTGCGGTTGAACTCCACCTCCACCGAATGGTCGTCCAGTTCCGCCACCAGCACGATGCGGCCGTTGCCGGGGCCGTCGCGGCTGATGATCTGCTTCAGGCGTTCCACCGGCTCGGGGTCGGTGAGGTGGACCATGATCTTCTTGGCGGAGCGCGCCGCCACTTCCTCCAGGTCTTCCACCGCCTTGGCGCCCAGGCGCACCTGCTCGCCGTCGAGGCGGGCGTCCATGGTCACCAGCACCGGCTTGCCGCTTTCCAGCAGCTCGCGCGAGGCTTTCAGCACCTCGGAGAAGAACATGGCCTCGACGGTGCCGCCGGCGTCGGACAGGGTGACGAAGGCATAGCGGCTGCCGTTCTTGCCCACCCGCTCCTTGCGACCGCCGACCGAGCCGGCCATCTTCACCGGGTTGGCGCCGCCGTTCTTGAGGTAGGTCACCAGGTCCGACGACTTCACCACCGACAGGCGCTTCAGCGTGCGGTCGAAAGTGTCGAGCGGGTGCGCCGACAGGTAGAAGCCGATGGCGCCCAGTTCGTTCTCCAGCTTTTCCATGGAGGTCCAGTCGGGCACCTTGGGCAGCACCAGCGGCGGCGCCCCCTGCGCCCCGCCGCCGAACAGGCTCACCTGGCTTGATACCCGTTCCTCGGCGGCCGCCTGGGCGTGGCGCATGATGGTCTCGATGGCGGCGAAGGTCTGGCCCCGGTTACGGTTGAGGCAGTCGAAGGCGCCGGCCCGCACCAGATTTTCCAGCAGCCGCTTGTTCACCGCCTTGGTGTCCAGGCGGCGGGCGAAGTCGGCCAGATCCTTGAACGGGCCGTTGCGGCGGCGTTCCTCGACGATCACCTCCATGGCCTGGGCGCCGACGTTCTTGATGGCGGCCAGCGCGTAACGCACCGCGCCCTTCTCCACCGAGAACAGCACTTCCGAGCGGTTGATGTCGGGCGGCAGCAGTTCGATCTTCAGGCGCCCCAGCTCGGCCTTGAAGCTTTCCAGCTTCTCGGTGTTGTGCATGTCGTAGGTCATGGTGGCGGCCATGAACTCGACGGGGTAGTTGGCCTTCAGGTAGGCGGTCTGGTAGGCGACCAGGGCATAGGCGGCGGCGTGCGACTTGTTGAAGCCGTAGCCGGCGAACTTGGCGATGGTGTCGAAGATCTCCGACGCCTTTTCGCGGGCGATGCCGCGGGCCTCGGCGCCGTCGCAGAACATGGCCCGCTGCTGGTCCATCTCCTCCTTGATCTTCTTGCCCATGGCGCGGCGCAGCAGGTCGGCGCCGCCGAGGGAGTAGCCGGCCAGCACCTGGGCGGCCTGCATCACCTGCTCCTGGTAGATCATGATCCCGTAGGTTTCCTTCAGGATCGGCT
The DNA here is from genome assembly GCA_023396465.1 of Pseudomonadota bacterium. Taxonomy (GTDB): domain Bacteria; phylum Pseudomonadota; class Alphaproteobacteria; order Rhodospirillales; family Rhodospirillaceae; genus Caenispirillum. Next base: position 15,074 of record JAEWWF010000081.1, on the reverse strand, counting down.
CCAGGTCGGGGTGCATGTACTCCACCACCTCCTCGCCCTGCTTGCGGCGGATGTAGGAGGGGATGTTGTCCATGGGGCCGGGGCGGTAGAGCGCCACCACGGCGATGATGTCCTCCAGGCAGTCGGGCTTCAGCTTGGTCAGCACGTCGCGCATGCCCGTGCTTTCCAGCTGGAACACGCCGGCCGTCTCGCCACGCGCCAGGATCTGATAGGACTTGGGCTCGTCCAGCGGCAGAGCGGAGATGTCCAGCTCCGTTCCGTGTTGTTCGCGCACGTGCTTCACGGCGGTGTTGATGACCGTCAGGGTCTTGAGGCCGAGGAAGTCGAACTTCACCAGCCCGGCCTGCTCCACCCACTTCATGTTGAACTGGGTGACCGGCATGTCGGAGTGCGGATCGCGGTAGAGCGGCACCAGCTCGTCCAGCGGCCGGTCGCCGATCACCACGCCGGCGGCATGGGTGGAGGCGTGGGAATACAGCCCCTCCAACTTCAGCGCCAGGTTCAGCATGTTGCCCACCTGCGGGTCGCTGTCGCGCAGGTCGGCCAGCTGCGGTTCCTGCTCCAGCGCCTGGGCCAGCGTCACCGGGTTGGCCGGGTTGTTGGGGATCATCTTGCAGATCTTGTCGACGTAGCCGAGCGGCATCTCCAGCACGCGGCCGACCGACCGCACCACGGCGCGGGCCTGCAACTTGCCGAAGGTGATGATCTGCGCCACCCGGTCGCGGCCGTATTCCCGCTGGACGTAGCGGATCACCTCTTCGCGGCGGTCCTGGCAGAAGTCCACGTCGAAGTCGGGCATGGACACGCGCTCGGGGTTCAGGAACCGCTCGAACAGCAGTTGGAAGCGCAGCGGGTCCAGGTCGGTGATGGTCAGCGCCCAGGCCACCAGCGATCCGGCGCCGGACCCACGGCCCGGCCCGACGGGAATATCGTGATCCTTCGCCCATTGGATGAAGTCGGCGACGATCATGAAGTAGCCGGGGAACCCCATCTTGTTGATGACGTTCAGCTCGAACTCCAGCCGCTCCCAATAAGGCTTTGCGGCGGCTTCCTTTTCCTCGTCCGTCATACCCGGTTGGTAGACGTGGACGTGCAGGCGCTTCTTCAGTCCCTCCGCCGCCATGTCGCTGAGAGCCTGCTCTTCGGTGCGGTCGCCTGCCTTGGGGCTGCGCGGCAGGATCGGCTTGCGCTTCTCCACCATGACGGCGCAGCGCTTGGCGATGACCAGCGTGTTGTCCGCCGCCTCCGGCAGGTCCTTGAACAGCTCCCGCATCTCCGCCGGGCTCTTGAAGTAGTGCTCCGGCGTCAGGCGGCGGCGGTTGGTGTGGGACAGGAAACTCTTTTCCGCCATGCAGATGAGGGCGTCGTGCGCCTCGTACATCTCGCGCTTGGGGAAGAAGCACTCGTTGGTCGCCACCAGCGGCAGGTCGAGCTTATAGGCGAGGTCGATGAAGCCGGGTTCGGTCAGGTCCTCCCGCTCCATGCCGTGGCGCTGGATCTCGACATAGAGGCGGCCGGGGAAGATATCGGCCAGGGTGCGCAGACAGGTCTCGGCGTGGTCGGTCTGGCCGTCGAGCAGCATGCGGCCGACCGGCCCCAGCGGCCCGCCGGTCAGGCAAATGAGGCCGTCGCCGTGGGCGCGCAGGTCATCCAGGCCCACCTGCGGTGCCTCCACCCCCTCCGTCTCCAGGAAGGCCTTGGAGACGATCTTCAGCAGGTTCTGGTAGCCGTCCGGGTTCTGCGCCAGCAGCACCAGTTCGTCGGGGTCGGGCTGGCGGACCTCGCGGGCGCCGAAGCCGTTGCCCTGCTCGGCCTTCCGCCGCAGGGCGATCTGGCAGCCGACGATGGGCTGCACCCCGGCATCGGCACAGCCGACGGAAAACTCCAGGCCGCCGAAGATGTTGCGGCTGTCGGCGATGGCGACCGCCGGCATGCCCATCTCCTTGCAGAGCTTGGGCAGCGCCTTGGTCGAGATGGCGCCCTCCGACATGGAATAGGCGGTGTGGACGCGCAGGTGGACGAAGCTGGCGGCGGCTTTGGTATCGGTCATGGCGGGACCATAGCAGAGGACGACACGGCGGCGGGAGAGGGCTTTCCATCCACGGTGGCAGCCGCACGGAATTTCCGATCAATACCCTCGGAGATCCAGATTGGACATGGCATCGTATCCAGGAGGATTATCTCATAATTCCATTGCAGGCCGCAGAGCCAACCGGAGGACAGTCCATGACCCTTGCCAGTTCCCCGCAGAATGCAGGGACTGGGCCGGCCACCCGCCGGTCCCTCACCATCGCCAGCCGCCAGATCATCGGCTTCTCGGTCGTGCTGCTGCTGATGGTGGTTCTGACAGCCATCGCCGCCGTCAAGGTGAGCACGATCAGCACCAGCCTGACCGAGATCAGCGAGGTCAACGGAGTCAAACAGCGCTACGCCATCAACTTCCGGGGCAGCGTGCATGACCGTGCCATCGCTTTGCGCGACGTGGTGCTGGTGGAGGACGCCGAGGTTCCGAAGGTTCTGGCGGACATCGACCGTCTGGCCGCCTTCTACAAGGAGTCGGCGATCGCACTGGACGCCATGTTCGCGAGCATGGACGTGCCGGCCGAGGAACGCAGCCTGCTCGCGGCCATCAAGGAGACCGAGGCCCGCACCATGCCGCTCATCGCCCGCGTCATCGCCAGCCGCACCGGCGGTGACGTGGCGGCGGCCGATGCCCTGCTGATGACCGAGGCCCGCCCCGCCTTCGTCGAGTGGCTGGCCCGCATCAATGCCTTCATCGACTTGCAGGAAAGCAAGACCCAGGCGACGTCCGACCACACCCGCGCCGTGGCCGGCGAATTCCTGGCCCTGATGGTCACCCTGTGCCTGATCGCGCTGGCGGTCGGCGCCGCTTTTGCCCTGTGGAACATCCGCGCCGTCCGCCCGCTGCGGGATGTGACGCGGGCGATGCTGCGACTGGCCGACGGCGACCTGCACGCCGAGGTTCCCGCCGTGCGTGGCGGCGATGAGGTCGGCGATATCGTCCATGCCCTTGGCGCCTTCAAGGCCAATGCCATGGAGCGGGAGCAGATGCGCGCCCGCGAGGCCGCCGAACAGGAGCGGCAGGCCGAACGGGCCCGCCGGATGGATCGTCTGACCTCGGAGTTCGAATCCACCGTCTCCGGCCTGCTGGCCGCCGTCAGCGGATCGGTGCAGACGCTCAACGGCAGCGCCTCCACCCTGGCGGGATCGGCGCAGCAGACCAACACCCGCGCCGCCGCCGCCGCCGCCACCGGCAATGCCCAGACCGTCGCCGCCGCCACCGAGCAGCTCAACCAGTCCATCAGCGAAATCGCCCGCCGCGTCGCCGAATCCACCACGGTCGCCGCGCGGGCCGAGCAGCAGGCCCGCCGCACCAACACCACCATGACCGGCCTGTCCGCCGCCGCCGACAAGATCGGCGAGGTGGTGAAGCTGATCAACGACATCGCCAGCCAAACCAACCTGCTGGCGCTCAACGCCACCATCGAGGCCGCCCGGGCTGGCGATGCCGGCAAGGGCTTCGCGGTGGTCGCCAACGAGGTGAAGGCGCTGGCATCGCAAACCGCCCGCGCCACCGAGGAAATCACCGAGCACATCGCCGCCGTGCAGGAAGAAGCCGGCAACGCCGTCACCGCCACGCGGGAAATCGCCCAGACCATCGAGAGCATCGGCGGGATCACCGCCGGCATCGCCGAGGCGGTGGAGCAGCAGGGCGCGGCAACCACCGAAATCGCCCGCAGCATCCAGGCCGCCGCCCAGGGCACCGGCGAGGCGTCGGACAACGTGCAGGCGGTGCTGGAAACCGCCCGCCGCACCGATACCGCCTCTGGCGAGGTTTCCGGCGCCGCCCGCGATCTTCAGGACAAGGCCGATACCCTGCATCGGTCGGTGGAAGGCTTCCTGCTGGAAATCCGCCGCGCCTGAAGCACCTCCGGTTCACCCGGTCCCGTCATCTGCAAACATTGCCGCCCCGGCCCTTGCGGTCGGGGCGACGTGCGTTTAGGAATGGCGCTTGACCAGTTCAGAGAGATGCCATGAGTTCCGCCGACGATACCCGGCCGAAGCGTGACCCGCTCGCCGACCACATCCTCGCCCTGTGCGGCGAGAAGAGCAGCATCCGCCCCGAGGACGCCGCCCGCTCCTACTTCGCCATGCACCGCCGCCCCAAGGACGGTGACGAGGACTGGCGCCGTTACATGGTGCCGGTGAAGCAGCAGATGGTCGCGCTGGCCCGCCAGGGGCTGGTGGAGATCACCCGCAAGGGCGAAGCGCAGGATCCCGACGACTTCAAGGGCCTGGTGCGCATCCGCCTGCCGCTGGGCGAGCGTCCGGTGACAGCGGACGACGACGGCGAAGACGACGCGGAAGAATAAGCAGCCTCTGGCCGGCGGGCCGCGTCACCAGCGCGATGCCCGCCGCCACCGGAACGATGCCCGCCAGGTCGGTCCACGCCAGCGGCTCCCCATGCAGCAGCCAGCCAAACAGCAGGCCGAGCGGTGGCAGCGTGAAATGCCACGCGCTGGCGGTGGTGGCACTACCGCGCGTCAGCAGCGCGAACCACGCCAGATAGCCGCCGATGGACGACACCAGCACCATCCAGGTGGTGGCGGCGACGAACTGCGGCGTGAACGCGGGCAGCGCCACCCCCTCCACCAGCCACGCCGCCGGCAGCACCATGATACCGCCAAACAAGCTTTGCAGGCCGGCGTTGGCCAACAGCGGCAGACGGCTGTCGAGCACCTTGAACAGCAGCGTGCCGGTGGTCAGCGCCGCCAGGGCGCCGAAGGTGAACAGCAGCGCCGCCGCGTCCTCCACTCCCGCCCCCAGCCGCGACTGCACCACCAGCGCCACGCCGCCGATGCCGAGCGCCAGCCCAAGCAGGCGCCGTCCGCTCAACCGCTCGCCCAGCAGCAGGGCGGCGGCGCCGGCCGTCAACACCGGGTTGGCGGAGACGATCAGGCTGGTCAGCCCCGACGACACCCGCCCCAAAACCCCGAAGCTGAGGCCGAGATAAAGCGCCTGATTGAACAGGGCCAGCACCGCCACCACCGCCAGCGCTCGCCCCGTGAGGCCGCGCAGGGCGCCGCGCCACCCGGCCCAGGCGACCATCAGCGCCCCCGCCAGCAGGAAGCGCAGGGCGACGAAGGTAAGCGGCGGACAGTCCTCCAGCGCGAAGCGTCCGACCGCGAAGGCGGAACTCCAGATCAGGCAGAACGGCACCACCAGCAGGGCGATGTGTCTGGGACCGGGGATGGTGGTCATGGCGCGGCCTCCTTCGTCTATGGGTATCGGTGACCCCCAGGCTAGGATGCCGCTTCATGATTTGGAAATTCGATGTTAGACTAGTTAGCATCGCCTTTCATAATTATGGAGTCGAATCCTGCCATGGCCGATTTCGACCTCACCCTGCTGCGCGCCTTCGTCTCGGTGGTTGATGCCGGCGGCTTCACCCGCGCCGGGGAGCGTCTGCACCGCACCCAATCCACCATCAGCCAGCAGATCCGCAAGCTGGAGGACGAGGCCGGCGTTGCCCTGCTTGACCGTTCCGCCCGTCACCTGCGGCTGACCGACGACGGCGAGCGCCTGCTGTCGCACGCCCGCCGCATCCTTGCCTTGTCCAGCGAGGCACGGGCGCTGTTCTCTGGTCGACGGGCGGAGGCGGTGGTGCGGGTGGGCATCACCGAGGACTATGCCGCCGACCGCCTGCCCGCCCTGCTGTCGCGCTTCGCGGCGGAGCACGCGGCGGTGCGGCTGCATGTGCGCTGCGGCCTCAGCATCGCCATGCTGGCCGACCTGGAGGCCGGCGACCTGGACCTCGCCCTGGTCAAGCAGCTGCGGCCACGACCCGATGCCCTCGCCGCCTGGGTGGAGCCGCTCTATTGGGTGGCCGGCGCCGACGGGCGGGCGCTGGCGGAAGACCCGTTGCCGCTGGTGGTGTTCCCGCAGGGCTGCATCTACCGCAACCATGCCGTCCACGAACTGGAGGTCATGGGGCGGGCGTGGCGCATCGCCTATACCAGCCCCAATCTGGCCGGCGTGCAGGCGGCGGTGACGGCGGGGCTCGGCATCAGCCTGCTCGACCGGGCGGAAATCCCGCCCGGCAGCCGCATCCTCGGACCGGAGGACGGCTTTCCGCCGCTGCCGGAGGCGCAGGTGGCGCTGCTCGCCCGCCCGCCCCTCAGCCCGGCGGCGCGGGCGGTGGCGGATCTGCTGATCGCCTCGCGCGAAGTCTGCGCCGGCGCCAGCCGCCCGGCGGCATGAGCAGCCCTCTCAGTCGTGGCCGCCACCGTCCTGTTGGCAGGGGGTGGGGGCATCGGCGGTGGCGATCTCGACGATGAAACCGCCAGCGCGGCGCCCTTCCGCCCAGTCCGCCGGCGCCACCGGCAACACGCGCACATCGTCGCCGGCCAGTGCCCGACACAACTCCTCCACCGACGCTGCCTCCAGCGGGGCGACCGACAGGATCGCGAGCAGGCCGTAGCGCACCGTGCCGCCCGCCTCCGGCCCGCAGGCGGAGTTGAAGGCAGTCAGGCGAGCGATGGCGGCGACGACTCCGTTGGGGTCCCACTGCGGCAGCACCTCCACCGCGCCGCGCGGCAGGTCGCGGTGGTTCCACACCATCAGACCGGCGCGGGCCGTCATCAGTACCGGCGGCAGGCTGGTCGGACGCGGCAGGCCGGAGGCGGCCAGCGCATCGGCATAACGGGTTTCGAGCGTCACGTAGGCGCGGCTTTCGGTGCGCTCGAAGCCGGCCAGCAGCTCCCGCGCCAGCACCGCCAGGGTCAGCCCCACCGGCACCCGGTCGGCCAGCCGGCCGCCGCGCGACATGGCGCCGTATTCGCTGAGGGCCGCTGTCACCGCCGCCGCCGTGGCGGTTCCCATGTCCATGCGCATTCGTCGGGCTCCCAAGGCTTCAACCGGCGCATGGTAGCGCACCCTGACGCCGGGTGTGGCTTTTTCCTGTGCAGGAGCGTTGACCGCAACGCTGCCGCGCGCCACGCTGGCGGCTCGTGACCGCCGCCGCCAGGAACCGCCGCCGTGCTGGAGATTTTCGTCGATGCCGATGCCTGCCCAGTGAAGGAGGAGGTGATGCGCGTCGCCGACCGCCACCAACTGACCGTCCACATGGTCGGCAACCGCTGGATCCGCCTGCCTGAAAACCCGCGCCTGAAGCGCGTGGTGGTGCCGGCCGAGCCCGATGCCGCCGACGACTGGATCGCCGAACACATCGGCGCCGGCGACATCTGCGTCACCCAGGATATCCCGCTCGCCGCCCGCTGCCTGGAGAAGGGCGCCAAGGCCATCGGCAACACCGGCAAGCCCTTCACCCCCGACAGCATCGGCAACGCGCTGGCCATGCGCGACCTGATGGCCACCTTGCGGGAAACCGGCGAGATCACCGGCGGTCCCGCTTCCTTCACCAAGGCCGACCGCTCTCGCGTGCTCCAGGCGTTGGAAGACGCCGTGCAGGCGGTGCGGCGCGGCCGTTGACCCGTTCGCCCCGCCGCAGGAGCCACCCCGCCATGACCGATCATAAGGTCGAGATCCTCAGCCGCCAGACCGCCTACAAGGGCTATTTCCGCATCGACTCCTTTCGCCTGCGCCACAGCCTGTTCGCCGGCGGCATGAGCCCGGAACTGACGCGCGAGGTGTTCGAGCGCGGCCATGCCGTCGCCGGGCTGCTCTATGATCCCGACGCCGATTCCGTGGTGCTGGTGGAACAGTTCCGCATCGGTGCGTGGTCGGCGGGGATGCCGGCGTGGGACCTGGAGTGCATCGCCGGCATCATCGAGGATGGCGAGACGCCAGAAGCGGTGGTGCGCCGCGAGGCCGAGGAAGAATCGGGGCTGGTGGTCGGCGATGTGGTGCCGGTGGCGCGCTACCTGTCCTCCCCCGGCGGATCATCGGAAACGGTGGAAATCTTCTGCGCCCGCGTCGACAGCTGCAACGCTGGCGGCATCCACGGCCTGCCGGAGGAAGGGGAGGATATCCGCGTCGTCGTGCTGCCCTATGCCGAGCTGGAACGCATGGTCTTAGCCGGCGGCATCGGCAACGCCATGACCCTTATCGCCGCTCAGTGGCTGGTGCTCAATCGGGCCGAACTTCGCCGCCTCTGGCCGAAGCGCCCTTGAACCTTGGCCGCCGCCGCCATACGCTCAGACCACATTGTTCTTTGATGGGATTTCACACCATGGACGTGAGAAATGGTCTGGTCGGCAGCGTCGGCAACACGCCGCTCATCAAGCTGGAATGGCCGTCGCGGGTAACCGGGCGCACCATCCTCGGCAAGGCGGAGTTCATGAACCCCGGCGGCAGCGTCAAGGACCGCGCGGCGCTCGCCATCATCCGCGATGCCGAGGCGCGCGGCGTGCTCAAGCCCGGCGGCACCATCGTCGAGGGCACCGCCGGCAACACCGGCATCGGCCTGACGGTGGTGGGCAACGCGCTCGGCTACCGCACCATCATCGTCATGCCGGAAACCCAGAGCCAGGAGAAGAAGGACACCTTGCGCCTGCTGGGGGCCGACCTGCATCTGGTGCCGGCGGTGCCGTTCAAGGACCCGGGCAACTACGTCCACGTCTCCCGCCGCATGGCCGAGGAAACCGGTGCCGTCTGGGCCAACCAGTTCGACAACATCGCCAACCGCCAGGGGCACTACGCCACCACCGGCCAAGAGATTTGGCGGCAGACCGACGGCCGCGTCACCGCCTTCACCTGCGCCACCGGCACCGGCGGCACCCTGGCCGGCATCGCCCTGGCACTGAAGGAGAAGAACCCGGATGTCCGCATCGTGCTGGCCGATCCCATGGGCTCGGCCCTGTTCTCGTGGAAGAAGCTGGGCGAGCTGAAGGCCGAGGGCACCTCCATCACCGAAGGCATCGGCCAGGGCCGGGTGACAAAGAACCTGGAGGACGCGCCCCTGGACGACGCCGTGCAGATCCCCGACGACGAGGCGCTGGACGTCGTCTTCAACCTGGTGAAGCACGAGGGGCTGGTGCTCGGCGGGTCGTCGGGCATCAACGTCGCCGCCGCCATGCGCATCGCCCGCGACCTGCCGGAGGATGCGGTGGTGGTGACCATCCTGTGCGACGGCGGCCAGCGCTACCAGAGCAAGCTGTTCAACCCGGAGTTCCTGCGCTCCAAGGGGCTGCCCACGCCGCCCTGGATGGACTAGCATGGCCCTCCACGCAGAACCGTCAGGGATGGAGACATGACGAAGAACGCCAAGCCGTCGGCCCTGGTCAGCACCCAGTGGCTGGCCGACCACCTGAGCGCGCCCGACGTGCGGGTGGTGGACGCCACCAGCTTCCTGCCCGGCTCCGGGCGCGATGCGGCGGCGGAATACCGCGCGTGCCACATCCCCGGCGCGGTGTTCTTCGACATCGACGACATCGCCGACCACGGTACCAATCTGCCGCACATGCTGCCGGCGTCGGAGGTGTTCTCGTCCAAGGTCCGCAAGCTGGGCCTGGGCGACGGCAACACCATCGTGCTCTACGACGCCAATGGCGGCGGCATGGCGGCGGCACGGGCGTGGTGGATGTTCCGCGTGTTCGGCGCCGGTAGTGTCTTCGTGCTCGACGGCGGCATGCCCAAGTGGCAGCGCGAGGGCCGCCCGACCGAGGACATCCCGCCGGTGCCGAGCCCGCGCCACTTCACGTCGCGCATGAACTCCACCCTGGTGCGATCGCTGAAGGACATGATGGCGAACCTGGACAGCCGCCGCGAGCAGGTGGTCGACGTCCGCGCCACCCCGCGCTATCGCGGCGAGGCCGACGAGCCGCGCCCGTCGGCCAAGAAGGGCCACATCCCCGGCGCCGCCAACCTGCCGTGGGCGGAGCTTTACGACGCCGAAGCCGGCACCCTGCTGCCGGCCGACCGTCTGCGCGCCCGCCTGGAAGCGGCGGGACTCGATCTGGCACAGCCGCTGGTGGCCAGTTGCGGCACCGGCGTCACCGCCTGCACCCTGGCGCTGGCGGCCTACGAGGTCGGCAAGGTGGACGTGGCGGTCTACGACGGCTCGTGGGCCGAATGGGGCAACCACCCCGACACGCCGGTGGACCAGGGGGAATGACGGCGGCGATGGCCGAGGCATCGGCGGTGGTCATCCGGCCGGCGACCGACGGAGAAGAAGCAGCCCTGGGCGCCCTGTGGGACGTCTGCGGCCTGACGCGGCCCTACAACCCGCCGACCTGGGACATCCCCTTCGCCCGCGCCAACCCGTCGTCGGAGGTCCTGGCGGCGGTGGCGGCGGACGGTCGCGTCGTCGGATCGGTGCTATGCGGCCATGACGGCCATCGCGGCTGGCTCTACTACGTCGCCGTCCGCCCCGACCATCGCGGTCACGGTCTCGGCCGTCGGCTGGTGCGGGCGGGCGAGGACTGGCTGGCGGCACAGGGCATCTGGAAGGTCATGCTGATGGTGCGCGACACCAACGCAGCCGTGCAGGCGTTCTATCGCGGCCTCGGCTACGACCGCGACCCGACCCTGGTGATGTCCCGCCGGGTGGCGCCGCCCCCCAACGAGAGACCCTAGCCGTCATCATTATGACGAAAGCCGCCACCGGAAAGGACCGGAGGCGGCTTTCGTCGTCAGTGACGGAGGGGCGGAGGCGCCGTCAGGCGGTCTTGCGCAGCGCCTCTTCCATCTTCAGTCCGAAGAATCCGGTGCGGCAGGTGGAACCGTCGGGGAAGCGCCACACGGTGGGCACCGATCCGCCGCTCTGGGTCGAGGTCGGGCTCAGCGGCTCGGCACCAAAGCCGAGCACGATCTCGTCCGCCAGCATCGCCACCGTATGGGGGGCGACCTTGTCCTTCCAGTCGCAGCCATGACGGCTTTCCATGGTCAGCGAGAACAAATTGAGAGCGTGGTGTGCCGTCGGGGTACCGGGCATGATGAGGTCTCTCCTACAGGTTCAGCCTAGCGGTTGGCGCCGGACTGATTCCCTCCGCACGGCGGTTCGAGCCGCCATGTCGTGTTGCAATGCAATATAAGGCAGCATCTGTTTCAGGTCCAGCATCCCCTGCATCAACCGTTCACAGTGGCGCATGGCCAACAAACGCGCGGTCTTCAGCGGGGTTGCGGCTCCCGTTGATGATAATTTGCGCTCTTTTTGCACCGCACACAAGTCTCTTTGTCGGACCTTACGACTTTCGACAGAGGGGGAGCGGCGAAAGGCTGGAAACCCGGATCACAAGGCGGCACTATGGCGGGCTTGGTACAACCGCAGGCAGGCCGTGGGCCGCCCCGGCAGGGAGTCAGAATACCGCCATGAAGACGGACACGCGCATCGTTCACGCCGGACGCCACCCCAGCCGGTTCCATGGTGCCGTCAGCACGCCGGTCTACCGCTGCTCCACCATCCTGTCCGATAGCGTCGCCGACCTGAAGGCCAAGGCCCGCGCCCGCTTCGATGCCGTCAGCTACGGCCGCACCGGCACGCCGTCGACCATGGATCTGGAGGACGCCGTCGCTGAACTGGAGGGCGGCGCCCGCGCCATCGCCACCTCCTCCGGCCTTGCCGCCATCGCCGGCACCCTGTCGGCGCTGCTGGCGGCCGGCGATCATGTGCTGGTGACCGACAGCGCCTATTTCCCCACCCGCCGCTTCTGCGACACCGTGCTCGCCCGCTTCGGGGTGACCGTGGAATACTACGACCCGCTCATCGGCGCCGGCATCGCCGACCTAATGCGGCCGGAAACCAAGGTGGTGTTCACCGAGGCACCGGGCTCGCTGACCTTCGAGATGCAGGACATTCCCGCCATCGCCGCCGCCGCCCATGCCGCCGGCGCCCTGGTGGTGATGGACAACACCTGGGCGACGCCGCTCTACTTCCGATCCTTCGAGAAGGGCGTCGACGTGTCGGTCCACGCCGGCACCAAGTATATCGTCGGCCATTCCGACGCCATGCTGGGGCTGATCGTCTGCCGCACCGAAGAGTTGTTCGACCGTATCAAGTCCACCGTCACCGCCTTCGGCTACAGCCTGTCCGGTGATGACGCCTTCCTCGGCCTGCGCGGCCTGCGTACCCTGGCGGTGCGGCTGGCCCACCATCAGGCCAGCACGCTGGAGATCGCCACATGGCTGCAACAGCAGCCGGACGTGGCGCGGGTGCTCTACCCCGCCCTGCCCGGCGATCCCGGCCATGCCATCTGGACGCGCGATTTCCTCGGCGCCTCCGGCCTGCTGGGGGTGGAGTTGCGGCCGGCACCGGTGGCGGCCATGGAGGCCATGCTGGATGCGCTGACCCTGTTCGGCCTCGGCTATTCCTGGGGCGGCTTTGAAAGCCTCGCCATCCCGACCAGCGGCTCCGTCCACCGCACCGCCACCACCTGGACCCCGGCCGGCCCCACCATCCGCCTGCACATCGGGCTGGAGGACGTGGCCGACCTGAAGACCGACCTGGAGCGCGGCTTCGCCGCCTTCCGCACCGCCGCTGCCGGCGCCTGACCCCCTGCCATCGCACGAAAGAACCATGACCGACACCCCCGCCGCCGCCCTCACCCGCACGCCTGCCGCCGCCGAGGAGATCGCGGCGCTGCTCGACGTCATCCGCTTCAATGCCGACGGCCTGGTCGCCGTCATCGCCCAGCAGCACGACACCGGCGAGGTGCTGATGATGGCGTGGATGAACCGCGACGCCGTGGCGGAAACCCTCACCACCGGCCGGGTGTGCTACTTCTCCCGCTCGCGCGGCAAGCTGTGGCGCAAGGGCGAGACCTCCGGCCAGGTGCAGACCCTCCTCGACCTGCTGGTGGACTGCGACGGCGACACCCTGCTCGCCGTCGTCGACCAGCAGGGCGTCGCCTGCCACACCGGCCGCCGCACCTGCTTCTTCAATGCCCTGCGCGACGGCCGCGTCGCCGCCGTGACCGAGCCGGTCATCCCGCCGGAGGAGCTGTACGGCCAATGACGGAAACCCTTCCGGTCACGGTGCTGACCGGCTTCCTCGGCAGCGGCAAGACCACCCTGCTCAACCGCCTGCTGCACCGGCCGGAACTGGCGGACACCGCCGTGCTCATCAACGAGTTCGGCGAAATCGGTCTCGATCACCTGCTGGTGCGCAAGATCGACGATGACATCGTCCTGCTCAATTCCGGCTGCCTGTGCTGCACCGTGCGCGGCGACCTGATCACCGCCCTGCGCGACCTGTTCCTCAAGCGGGTGCGCGGTGAAGTGGAATTCCGCCGCCTGATCATCGAAACCACCGGCCTCGCCGATCCGGCCCCCATTCTCCACACCATCATGACCGACCCGCTGATCGCCAGCCGCTATCGGCTCGACGGCATCGTCACCACGGTCGACTGCCGCCACATCCTCGACCAGCTGGCGGAGCACCCGGAGGCGGCCAAGCAGATCGCCGTCGCCGACCGGCTGGTGCTGACCAAGGCCGACTTGGTGGACGAGGCCGGGCGGGAGGCGGTGGCGCGGCGGCTGGATGGCCTCAACCCGGCGGCGCCGCGTCTGGTCGCCGATCATGGCGCGGTGGAGCCCTCGGCGCTGCTGGAGGCGGGGCTGTTCAAGGCCGACGGCAAAATCCCCGACGTCGCCGACTGGCTGCGGGCGGAAGCCTACGGGGCGGAGGATCACGGGCATGGGCATCACGGCCACCACCACCATCACCACGATGTCAACCGCCACGGCGACCGCATCGCCGCCTTCTGTCTCACCCTGGACGAGCCGGTGGAATGGCAGCATCTGGTCGAGGCGCTGGAAATGATCATCGCCGCCAAGGGTGAAAGCCTGCTGCGCCTGAAGGGCATCCTCAACGTGCGCGGCGAGGCGGCGCCGGTGGCGGTGCATGGGGTGCAGCACATCTTCCACCCGCCCACCGCCCTGCCCGGCTGGCCGGAAGGCAGCGACCGCCGCTCCCGCCTGGTGTTCATCACCCGCGATCTCAGCCCGGTCGCAATTGAAAAGCTGGTTCGTGCCGCCCTGGAGGACAGCGGCGCCGAATATCGCGGGCAATGATGGTGCTGCGCCGCAGCTATTCCACATGAATTGATGGGATAATTTCGCCGGAAGAACGTAACGTCACCGCAGTTCTTCATTGACAGCGGAATGTCACAGTGGCACGCTTGGTCTTGGCTGAGAATGCGACATGATCAGTCCCCTCTTAAAGCCTGAAAGACCGCCTCGGGGTTCCCGGAGCGGTCTCTTTTTGTCAGGCCTCAATGAGGGACGGCCTGCCCTTCCTTACTCCACCACTTCCGGCAACCGCCCTTCGTGGGCGACATAGGGCGCGTATTTCATGTCGCTCTTCAGGATGTGGTTGACCAGCCAAGTTTTCAGGAAGCGGAGCACCTCCTGGCTGTCGACTTCCTGCGGGGCGCGCTGGAACAGGGTGAGGACGTCGTTGACGGTCGCCTCGATCTCGCGGTGCTTGCGGGCGTGCGCCTTCAGGTCGGGGAAACGGCATTCGCGCATCACCGTCTCCTCCCGCTTGAAGTGGGTTTCGACATAGCGCTTCAGGCTGCCGATGACCATGCCGATGACCGCCGTATCCTGCTTCGTCTGGATGGCGTCGTGCAGCTGGTTGATGATATTGATCAGCATCTGGTGGTCGAAGTCCAGCGTGGCGTGATGCACACTGTATTCGTCCCGCCACTCCATGAAGGGCATGGTAAAGGCTCCGCGCCTGAAGTCCGGAATGCTGTCATGGTACAGTCATGCGACCTTTGTCGCAATAAGGTTATGATGACAGCGCCCCGCCGTGCATGCAGGCTTGCCAAATGGTGTGCGACCCCATAGGTTTCCCTCCCACCGGGGCGTAGCTCAGCCTGGTAGAGCGCCAGCTTTGGGAGCTGGATGCCGGAGGTTCGAATCCTCTCGCCCCGACCAGATCAGACGACCACGAGGGACAGGGACCATGGCGATCTCCGTGCGCATTCATCGGCCGGCCAAGACGGCCATGCAGTCGGGCTACGGCAACAGCCGCCGGTGGCTGCTGGAGTTTGAACCGCAGGCGCCGCGCACCGTCGATCCGCTCATGGGCTGGACCAGCGGTCGGGATACCCGTCAGCAGGTCAAGCTGTGGTTCGCCAGCAAGGAAG
>JAEWWF010000003.1 GCA_023396465.1 Pseudomonadota bacterium | reverse complement strand
CAGCTGCACGGCACCTATATCGTTGCCCAGACGGCGGACGGCATCGTCATCGTCGACCAGCACGCCGCCCACGAGCGGCTGGTCTACGAGCGCATGAAGCAGGCGCTGGCCGACGGCGGCGTCGCCCGTCAGGGCCTGCTGCTGCCCGAGGTGGTGGAGATGGACGAGGCCGATGCCGACCGGGTGGCGGCGCGGGCCGAGGAACTGGCGGCCCTCGGGCTGGTGATCGAGCCCTTCGGCCCCGGCTCCATCCTGGTGCGCGAGGTGCCGGCGCTGCTGGGCGACTGCGACGTCAAGGGCCTCATCCGCGACCTCGCCGACGAACTGGCGGAACTGGGCGAGGCGCTGGCGCTGAAGGACCGTCTGGCCGACGTCTGCGGCACCATGGCCTGCCACGGCAGCGTGCGGGCCGGGCGGCTGCTCAATGCCGAGGAAATGAATGCCCTCTTGCGCCAGATGGAAATGACGCCACACTCCGGCCAGTGCAACCACGGCCGGCCGACCTACGTCGAGCTGAAGCTGAAGGACATCGAGCGCCTGTTCGGCCGGCGCTGAGGCAGCGGGACGGGAAGGGGGAGACGGCATGCAAGCGCGGGCCTTGGCCGTGCTGGTGGTGGTGGGCTGGGGGGCGGTCACGCTCCCGGCCGACGCGGCGCCGGATTACGGTCTTCTGGATGCCATGGCGGAACGGGCCGCCGTGTGCGAGCAGGCATCCGAGAAGGAATATTGGACCGGCGTGCCGGTGCGCATGAAGGCGGCGCTGGAGGTTCAGGCGCGGTGCCTGACGGAGGTGGCGGAGACCCTGGCGGCGGAGTTCTATCCGCCCGACGCCTTCGGCGACGGCGGCATCCGCGCCCGCATCGACGATCTGCGCGCCACCTATGGCCGCCTCTACGGCGCCGTCCATACCCGTCCGTTGACCTGCCGGGGCGGGCCGTGCGGCGACATTTACGAGGTCTGGGCCATGGAAGCCTATGTCTCGGCGGTGCGGGCGCTGGTTGACTCGATCATCGACCGGGTGAAAGACCAAAGCCCACTGCATCAGCCCTGACGCGAGAGAGACGCCGCCCGCCGTGCTGCGCGAAGCCCTGATCCACTGGCTCACCCCGTGCCCGGCGCCGCTGCGACGGCTCGGCTATCTGCACGATCTGATCGCGGTGGAGGCGCGCGGCCGCCGCTGCCGGGCCGCCTGGCGGCCGCATCTGGAGGCGACGCGGGCGCAGGTGCGGGCGGCGGTGGCGGCGGCGCCGGGACGGGACCTGTGCGTGGTCGTCGGGGCCGGGCTGCTGCTCGACGTGCCGCTCGGCGATCTGGCGGCGGCCTTCCGCCGGGTGGTGCTGGTGGATGTCTGCTGGCTGCGGGCCAGCCGGCGGCAGGCGGCGCGCTTCCCCAACGTGACGCTGGTCAGCCGGGACGTCACCGGGACGGCGGCGGCCTGTCTGGAGGCGACCGCCGTGCCGCCGGTGCCGCCGGCGGATATTCCCCACGCCGCCGAGGCCGATCTGCTGCTGTCGCTCAATTGCCTTAGCCAACTGCCGCTCAACCCGCGCCATGCCCTGGAGCCGCTGCCCGAGGCGACGCCGGAGGTGCTGGACATGTTCTGCCGCGCCATCATCACCGCCCATATCGAGGCCCTGGCGGCGGTGCCGGGGCTGGCCCTGCTGGTGACCGACGTGGCGGCGGAACGGGTGCTGGTGCGCGACGGGCAGGCGCTGGCGGAAGACCTGCTGTTCGGTCATCCGCCGCCGCAGGGCGGGGACAGCTGGTGGTGGGATCTCGCCCCGGCGCCGGAGGAGGATCGCCGTTGGTCCTTGCGTCACCGGGTGGTGGCCGGGCGGATCGGGGCCGGGGCCGCCGCGACGCCTACTCCACCGCCCGCCGGGCCAGAACGGCCAGCATGACAGGCAGCACGATCAGCGCCATCAGCACCCAGCCGGCGCGCGGGTGGGCGAGGTTGATGGTGCGGCCGAACGCGGCGTGACGCTTGCGCACGAACAGGCGCGGGTCGTCCTTGCAGAAGTACATGCCCATGGCGCCATGTCCCCAGTGGGCATCATCCCGCCACAGGCGGTCGAGATCGGGTGCCGGGTCGGCGTCGGGCGGCGGGGCGTCGGTCATGCTGGCGGGCCTCATGCGGTGGTCCGGGGACCACCGCATGTAGCACGGCCTGCCGGCCCGGGAAACCGCCGCTATTGAGCCGGCGTCGTCATTCCGCCGCCGCTGCCGGTTCGCTGGTCGAGGGTGACTTCGTCCCAGCCCGGCGGCACGCCGGTCATGTCGGGCAACTGGTGGGCGATGCCCTTGTGGCAGTCGATGCAGGTCCGTTCGCCGGTGAACAGGAAGGCCTGATGGACCCGCGCCGCCCGTGGCTGCTGCTGGGTGATGTCCATGGATTCGGCGCTGTGGCAGTTGCGGCATTCCAGCGAGTCGTTGGCCTTCAGGCGCGACCATTCGTGCTCCGCCAGTTCCCGCCGCTTGTCGAGGAACTTGTCGCGGGTGTTGATGGTGCCGAAGATGGTGCCCCAGACCTCCTTCGACGCCTGCATCTTGCGTGCGATCTTGTCGGTCCATTCGTGCGGGACATGGCAGTCCGGGCAGGTGGCGCGCACGCCCGAGCTGTTGGCGAAGTGGACGGTGGTCTTCATCTCCTCGAAGACGTTGTTCTCCATCTCGTGGCAGGAGGTGCAGAAGGCCTCGGTGTTGGTCGCCTCCATGGCGGTGTTGAAGCCGCCCCAGAACATGACGCCGGCGAGGAAGCCGCCAATGGTCAGGAAGCCGAGGCTGAGGTGGGCGGCGGGCCGGGCGATGATCTGCCAGGCCCGCCGCAGGGCGTGCCACAGTCCGCTCACGGCTGCCTCCCGCCCGCCGGTCCGCCGGACAGGGTATCGATGTCGACGAAGCTGTTGTTCACCAGGGGCCGCGCATCGGTCTGCTGGATATGGCACTGGGTACAGAAGTACCGCCGGGGCGCCACCGATCCGAGCACGTTGCCGTCGCGGTCGGTGTAGTGGGTGACACTGACCATGGGCGCCTGCACCGCCTGGGTGTAGACGCGGCTGTGGCAGGTCAGGCAGCGGTTGGTGTTGAGGTTGACCTCATAGCCCTGGATGGCGTGCGGGATCACCGGCGGCTGTTCCGGGTAGGCCCGCAGCTGGCGGCGTTCATCGGTGACTGGGCTGGCCATTTCCGGCGCCGGGGCGGTTTCGGCGAAGGGGCGCTGCGGCGGGTTGGGTCCGCCGACATCCTGGGCGGCGACCACCGGCGCCAGCACCACGGCGGCGACGGCGAGCAGCAGGGGGATCGTCGATCGCATGACGGCTCCTCACACGGGTTCGACCTTGACGGCGCTCTTCTTGAAGTCCGTCTGGCGGGAGATCGGGTCGGTGGCGTCCAGGGTGACCTTGTTCACCAACTGGGTGGCGTCGAAGAAGGGCATGAAAGTGACGCCGCGTGGCATGCGGTTGCGGCCGCGCGTCTCCACGCGGGTGCGCACTTCGCCGCGCCGCGACCGCACCCACACCTCCGATCCCCGGCGCAGACCGCGCTCGGCGGCGTCGTCGGGGTGCATGAACAGCACCGCGTTGGGGAACGAGCGGTGGATTTCCGGTACCCGCTGGGTCATGGAGCCGGTATGCCAGTGCTCCAGCACCCGCCCGGTGACCAGCCACAGGTTGAATTCCTCGTCCGGGCTCTCGGCCGGCGGCTCGTAGGGGTAGCTGATCATCTTGGCGCGGTTGTCGGGCATGCCGTAGAAGGCGACGCCCGCCCCGGCCGGCACATAGGGGTCGAGCCCCTCGCGGTAGCGCCACAGGGTCTCGCGCCCTTCCACCACCGGCCAGCGCAGGCCGCGCACCTGATGGTAGGTGTCGAAGGGGGCGAGATCATGCGCCTTGCCGAGGCCGAACTTGCGGTATTCCTCGAACAGCCCTTTCTGGACATAGAAACCGAACAAGTCCGCTTCATGGTTGGCGTAGCCGGCCTCGATCTGCTCCACCGGGTACTGGTTCACCTCGCCGTTGGCGAACAGGACCTCATAGAGCGTCTTGCCGCGATAGTCGGGGAAGTTGGCGAGGGTCTCCTCCGGCCACGCCTCGTCGGTGGTGAAGCGCTTGGAGAACTCCATCATCTGCCACAGGTCGGAGCGCGCCTCGCCGGGCGCCGGCACCAACTGGTGCCAGAAGTGGGTGCGGCGTTCGGCGTTGCCGTAGGCGCCTTCCTTCTCCACCCACATGGCGGCCGGCAGGATCAGGTCGGCGGCCATGGCGGTGACGGTTGGATAGGCATCGGTGACGACGATGAAGTTGGCTGGATTGCGGTAGCCGGGATAGGTCTCCTGCGTCGTGTTGGCGGCGGCCTGAAGATTGTTGTTGCACATGACCCAGAAGGCGTTCAGCTCGCCATCGCGCAGCTTGCGGTCCATCAGCACGGCGTGATAGCCGACCTGCCCCGACAGCAGGCCGCTTGGCAGCTTCCAGATGCGTTCCGCCACGGCGCGGTGGTTCTCGTTGGTCACCACCATGTCGGCCGGCAGGCGGTGGGCGAAGCATCCCACCTCGCGCGCCGTGCCGCAGGCCGAGGGCTGGCCGGTGAGGGAGAACGGGCTGTTGCCGGGCTCGCTGATCTTGCCGGTCAGCAGGTGCAGGTTGTAGATCAGGTGATTGGCCCAGACGCCGCGGACGTGCTGGTTGACGCCCATGGTCCAGAACGACATCACCTTGATGTTCGGGTCGGCATACAGTTCCGCCAACTGCTCCAGCCGCTCGCGCGGCACGCCGGTCAGTTCGGCGGTGTGGTCGAGGGTGAATTCCTCCACCGACTTGGCGAATTCGTCGAAGCTGATGGGCTCGCTGTCGCCGGCGCGGCGGGCGTTTTCCGCCCGCATCTCCAGCTCGTGGTCCTCGCGCAGGCCGTAGCCGATGTTGACGGTGCCGCGGTGGAAGGTGCAGTGGGCATCGACGAACGCGCGGTTGACCCGGCCGGACTGGATGATGTGATTGGCGATGAAGTTGAGGATCGCCAGATCGGTCCCCGGCGTGAAAGTCATGGCGATGTCGGCCAGGTCGTAGCTGCGGTGCTGGTAGGTCGACAGCACCGCCACCCTCGCATCGGGGTGGCTCAGCCGGCGGTCGGCCACCCGCGTCCACAGGATCGGGTGCATCTCCGCCATGTTGGAGCCCCACAGGACGAAGGCGTCGGCGTGCTCGATGTCATCGTAACAGCCCATGGGCTCGTCCATGCCGAAGGCGCGGATGAAGGTCACCGCCGCCGAGGCCATGCAGTGCCGGGCGTTGGGGTCGAGGTTGTTGGTGCGGAAGCCGGCCCGCATCAGCTTGGAGGCGGCGTAGCCTTCCCAGATGGTCCACTGGCCGGAGCCGAACATGCCGACGGCGGTCGGCCCCTTCTCGCGCAGCACCCGTTTGAACTGCTCGGCCATGACGTCGAAGGCCTGGTCCCACGACACCGGCTGGAACTCGCCGTCCTTGCTGTACTGGCCGTCGCGCATGCGCAGCAGCGGCGTGGTCAGGCGGTCCTCGCCGTACATGATCTTGGACAGGAAGTAGCCTTTCACGCAGTTGAGGCCGCGGTTGACCTCCGCCTGCATGTCGCCGTGGGTGGCGACGACGCGGTCGTCCTTCACCGCCACCATGACGCCGCAGCCGGTGCCGCAGAAGCGGCAGGGGGCCTTGGACCATTTCAGCTCTGTGGGCGGGCCGCCGGTCATGGTCTGCGCCATGGCGGGGGCGCTGATGCCGGCCGCCAGGGCGGCGGTGGCGACGGCCTGGGATTTCAGGAAGTCTCGACGGTTGATGGTCATGGCGCGGTCCCTTCGTGGCGCGGCGCGACGGTGGTCTCGGGGTGGCTGGGCGAGGCGGAGGCGGGGAGGCCGGCCTCCGCCGCCGGCAGCACGTGGTGGTAGACCAGCACCGCCGACAGCACCCCCGGCGTCAGGTGCAGGCGGGCGAGGTGGTCGGCGATCACCCGTTCGCTCGCCCCTTCCAGCGACAGCACCGCCTTGCCGTCCTGCACGGCGTGCACCTCCACCCCCGGCAACTCCGGCAGCAGGGCGTCCATGGCGGCGAGGCCGGGCGGCAGGGCATGCACCACGGCGCTGGCGATGTGCCATTCGGTCATCGGTC
Source organism: Pseudomonadota bacterium (assembly GCA_023396465.1). Taxonomy (GTDB): domain Bacteria; phylum Pseudomonadota; class Alphaproteobacteria; order Rhodospirillales; family Rhodospirillaceae; genus Caenispirillum. The sequence continues at coordinate 24,794 of JAEWWF010000003.1, read as the reverse complement.
GTCTCCGGTGGTCGGCGGGGGGAAGGGCTGCACGCTCACCGCCGCGGCCGGGCAGGGCGCCACGCAGGCGCCGCAGCCGGTGCAGGCGGCCGGGTCGAGGCGCGGCTGCGGACTTCGCCCGACCTCCATGCGGAAGGTGATGGCGGCGGTGGGGCAGGCTTCGCCGCAACTGCGGCAGACAACGCCGAGGTCGGCGAGGCAGCCGTCGCCGATGACCGCCGTCAGCTGCCAGGGCGGGGCGGCGGGGTCGGTGCGGGCGAGGGCGGCGGTGGGGCAGGCGGCGGCGCAGTCGCCGCAGAAGGTGCATTCGCCGCGGCTGAAATCGACGGTGGGAAAGCCGCCGTCGCCGCACACCAGGATGCCTTCACCGCAGACCGGCAGGCAGTCGCCGCAGCGGTCGCACAGATCGGTGAAAGCGGCCGGCGGGGCGGCCCACGGCGGGCGCAACGGCGGCGGCTCGCTGCGGCGCAGGCGCAGGAAGGCGCGGCGGCTCGGGCGGTTGGCGACAGTGGAAGCGGTCATGGCGGAACGGGCCTCCCTCTCCCGGTTCCGGTGGCAACACACAGGCGGCCGGAGGTGTCACACCGCCGGGGGACCGGGCGGGCCAAAAATCATCTGGGTGAACCAGACGATGAAGCCGTAGGCGCCAATGAAAGCCATCGTAATCACCGGCCAAATGAGCACCGCCAGGATCAGGAACATTAGAAGTTCCTGTTTCTTTGTGGTGGCGGAGCGAGTCGGCGTGGTGGAGGAGTCCTGGACGTTTCTTGTCGCCATTGGCTTTTCCCCAGCAATAATCGGCGCAGCCCGAGCGATCTTCATGGTCTAATGGTCCACATGCTGGTTTGGTTGCCGAGTTTGTCGTTTCGCAACCGCCTGTCCTCCCACCGTGTTGAGCTGAAGGACAGGGTGACGACAGCGACGAGGAGCGGCGGCGATGGGACAACGGCGGACGATGGGGATGGCGGCGGCAGTGGTGGTGGCGGGGCTGGCGCTGCCGGCGCATGGCCAGCAGCCGCAGACAGACACGGCCCCGCAACCGGAAGCGGCGACGGTCGGCGCCCTTGTTCAGGCCGGTCAGGCGGGCCAGTTGATGGCGGAGGCCATGGAGGGCGGCATGGCGGTCGTCGCCTTCTCGCGGCAGGTGGCGCAACGCGGAGCCATGGCCGAGGTGCAGGCCTTTGCCGCCGAAACCGCCGAGGATCACGCCGCCTTCAACGAGCGGCTGGCCGGCCTGTTCAAGGCGCGCGGCCTGCCGGCGCCGGAATTCATGGGCAGCCGCGATCAGCAGGTGCTGGCCCGCCTCTCGACGCTGGAGGGGGCGGCGCTGGACGACGCCTATGTCTTCCATGTCGCTCGCATCCACATGCGGCAGTACAACACGGTGAAGAAGCTCGCCGCTCAGACCGAGGATCCGGATGTGCGCGCCGCCGCCAGCGAGATGGAGGTGGTCATGCGCCGCCATCATGAGCGGTCGCAGGCGCTGCGGCTCGATCATGTGCCGCTGGGGCAGGGGCCGGTGGGGGCCGCGCCGGAACAGGCGGCGCGTCCGGCGGCGGTGACGCCGCCGTCGGAGGCCGCTCCTTACAGCGATCACGGCGAAGGCCGCGTCACCACCGACTGACGGTGTCGTTACCCGGCATCATTGTCGCCGGTGACCTGTTTCCCCCGTATGGATGGCGGAGGGATCGTCAGGGGGAGACCACGACATGCCGGACCATGAACAGTTGCTGCATCTCGCGCGGCATCTGGAGGAAGCGGAGCGCCGGGAGGCGACCCAGCCGCATTGTGCCGCCTGCCCAGCCCGTCATCATCTCGGCGAGGCCGTCGCCGCCTGCCGCGCGGGGCGCCGGGTGGTGGCCACCTATCATTGCCTGCAAGCCATGGGCGTCGGTCTGTACCAGGGCTGCGGCTTGCCCGACGCCATCCAGGATGTCGCCGCCGAGGTGCTCGATGCCTGCATCGAGGGCGGCGACCCGGTGCCGCTGAGCGAGGACGATCTGGCGGCGGTCAGCCTCCGCTGACCCCGAGCGGCACCGCCACCGGCGCCGCCGCGACCCGGTCGGCGGGCAACCGCACGGTGACCCGCGTGCCGACGCCAAGGCGGCTGTGGATGTCCAGGCTGCCGCCATGCAGTTCGACCAGCCGTCGGCAGATGGGCAGGCCGAGGCCGGTGCCTTCCTTCTCCCGCACCAGGGCGTTGCGCGCCTGACCGAAGGGTTGCAGCACCCGCTCAAGGTCCTCCTCGGCGATGCCGCTGCCGCGATCCTCCACCGCCATCGCCACTCCCGCCGCGTCAAGGGTGACGGCGATGGTGACGGCGAAGCCGGGCTCGCTGTACTTGATGGCATTGGTCAGCAGGTTGATGAGCACCTGCCGCAGCCGCAGCACGTCCACTCTCAGCCGCGGGCCCTCGGCCGGCATCAGGGTGCGCACCGGCACCCCGGCCCGGCTCGACAGTTCGCGCACCAGTGACACGGCGGTGTCGATGATGTCGGCGAGTTCGGCCGTTTCCTCATGCAATTCCATGTGGCCCGCCTCGATCTTCGACAAGTCGAGCAGGTCGTTAATTAGGTCGAGCAGGTGGCGGCCGGAGAACAGGATGCTCTCCACGTAATCGCGGTGGCCGGGGCTCAAGGTGCCGTTGATCTGCATCTGCATCAGTTCGGAATAGCCGATGATGGCATTGAGCGGCGTGCGCAACTCGTGGCTCATGCTGGCTAGGAAGTTGGACTTCACGCGGCTGGCTTCCTGGGCGTTGATGAGGGCGGCGCGCAGGCGCTCCTCCGTCTCCTTCAGCGGTGTCACGTCCTCGCCGATGACGAAATAGCGGCTGATGCGGCCGCGCCCGTCGCGCAAGGGGGTGATCGCCTCGTACTGCCAGAACAGCTCGCCGTTGCTGCGGCGGTTGAGGATCTCGCCGCGCCACTGACGGCCGGCGGCCAATGACTGCCACAGGTCGCGGTAAGTGGCGGCGGGCGTGCGGCCGGACTTGAGAAGGGCGGGGGTGCTGCCCACCGCTTCCTCGCGGGGATAACCGGTGACCTCGCTGAAGCGGGCGTTGACGAACTCGATGCGGCCATCGCAATCGGTGATGACGACGCAGACCGGCAGCGATTCGAGCACGTCGTAGAGGGCCGCCACGTCGGCGCGGGCCTCCACCTCGGCGGTGACGTCGGCGACGATGAGGATGTGGCGCCGCCCCGCCACCCGCACCCGCACGTCCAGGTGCAAGTCGCGGCCACCGCGCGACAGGCCGGCGACGCGGGCGCGGACGTCTTCCTCCAGGCGCGGCGGTACCGGCAGCAGATCGGTGAGGCGCGGCCGGTCGTCGCGCGACCAGCCGAAGATGCGTTCCGCCTCGTCGTTCATCTGTTCGACCACGCCGTCGGCGCCGTCGAGCACCAGAAGGCCATTGGGCAGGCGGTCGACCACCGCGCGCTGGAAGGTTTCAAGCTCCGCCAGATGCAGCACCACCCCTTCCACATCGCGGCTGAGCGGCCACAGCAGGCGGGCGCCGAGCAGGGTCAGCACCACCATGAACCCGCCCGTCGCCACCACGGCGTATAGGCGGATCTGATCGTGACGCTGGCGGGAGGCCCGTTCCAGGGCGCCGATGACTGTTTCCAGCTCTTCGGTGAAGGGGCCGGCCACCAGCCGCGCCACCTCGTCGCCAGCCGCCAGAGCGGCGAGATTGGTGAGCAGGCCGGCTTCCAGGGCGACTCGATGGGCGTTGTCTTTCAGCGACACGTAATGGGCCCGCAGCGCCTCGCGGGCGACATGGTCCGCTTCCGCCGGCAGCCGCAGGCCACCGGCCAGGGCGTCGTCCAGGCGGGCGAAGGCGATGTCCATGGCATCCAGATTGGCGGTGATGGCGGCTGCCACGGTCTCGCCGCTGGCCATGCCGTCGCGCACCTGAAGGACGGAGATCGCGACCCGATGCGACAACATGCGCTGGCGTCCGACCACATTGATCAGGCCGCCCAGTTCCGCCCCCTCCACCACCACCAGCAGGAAGGTGGTGTAGCCCCCCAGTGCGGTGGCGCCGATCAGAAGCAGGAATGCCAGCAGCCGCCGCCGCAGCAGGACGCCGATGCTGTCCCATCGCCCGTGTAACCGATCTTTCAGCTCGAACCGCATGGTGTCCCCCCTGTGTGGCCGGCTTGCCGCCCATGAGGACGGACCGGGGGCGAAACGTCTTTGACGTCGGGCAAGGGTTCGGTTCGGTGTTGACGTTTACGTTAACGTAAAGTAGTCTCGCCGCAACAGCCGGACGAGAGGCCCGCAGAGGTCCATCCCGCCTGGGAGCGCCACGAAGGTTTGACGAGAGGACGACGGCACCATGACCCCGAACGCCATCAGCTTTCCCAGCCTGAACTTTCCCCTGGGGGAAGAAGTGGAGATGCTGCGCGACAGCGTCCGCAACTTCGCCGCCGCTGAAATCGCCCCGCGCGCCGCGGACATCGACCGCAACAACGAATTCCCCATGGACCTGTGGCGCAAGTTCGGCGACCTCGGCCTGCTCGGCCTGACGGCGGAGGAGGAATACGGCGGCGCTGGCATGGGCTATGTGGCGCACATCGTGGCGATGGAGGAAATCTCCCGCGCCTCCGCCTCGGTCGGCCTGTCCTATGGCGCCCACTCCAACCTCTGCGTCAACCAGATCCGCCGCAACGGCACCCAGGCGCAGAAGGAAAAGTACCTGCCGAAGCTGATCTCCGGCGACCACGTCGGCGCCCTGGCCATGTCGGAGCCGGGCGCCGGGTCGGACGTGGTCGGCATGCGCACCCGCGCCGACAAGAAGGGCGACCGCTACGTCCTTAACGGCAACAAGATGTGGATCACCAACGGCCCTGACGCCGACACCCTGGTGGTCTACGCCAAGACCGACATCAACGCTGGCCCGAAGGGCATCACCGCCTTCCTCATCGAGAAGGGCATGAAGGGCTTTTCGACGGCGCAGAAGCTCGACAAGCTGGGCATGCGCGGCTCCAACACCTGCGAACTGGTGTTCGAGGACTGCGAGGTGCCGGAAGAGAATGTGCTGGGTGAAGTCGGCAAGGGCGTGCGCGTGCTGATGAGCGGCCTGGATTACGAGCGCGCCGTGCTCGCTGGTGGTCCGCTCGGCATCATGGATGCGTGCATGGACGTTGTGGTGCCCTATATCCACGAACGCCGCCAGTTCGGCACCGCCATCGGGGAATTCCAGCTGATGCAGGGCAAGATCGCCGATATGTACGTGACCATGAACACCGCCAAGGCCTATGCCTACGCCGTCGGCCAAGCCTGCGACCGCGGCGAGACCAGCCGCAAGGACTGCGCCGGGGCGATCCTCTATTCCGCCGAAAAGGCCACCTGGATGGCGCTGGAGGCAATCCAGACGCTCGGCGGCAACGGTTACATCAACGAATACCCGACGGGCCGCCTGTTGCGCGACGCCAAGCTGTACGAAATCGGCGCCGGCACCAGCGAAATCCGCCGCATGCTCATCGGCCGCGAGCTGTTCAACGAGACTGCGTAATTGCGAGGGGTGTTTTAGCCACCAAGGCACCAAGTACACCAAGGGCGTCGTGCAAGCCGCAAAGTCAGGCTCCGGCCGAGCCGGCGAAGCGGCGGCAGTGGTGAAGAGGATTGCGGCCGCAGGCCGCAGAACTTCTCGCAGGGGGCTCCGGGGCCCAGCGTCCGCCGTCCCGCGCCGCCCTCTTGGTGTACTTGGTGTCTTGGTGGCTAACCCCCACCGCACCAGACCCCGGCCGCTTTTGTCCAATGGGAGAGACAGACACATGACCGCTTCCGATCCCGTCGTCATCGTCGGTGCCGCCCGCACGCCCATGGGTGGCTTCCAGGGTGATCTGAAGGACATGACCGCGCCGGAGCTGGGCGCCGTCGCCATCACCGCCGCGCTGGAGCGCGCCGGCGTGGCGAAGGAGGACGTGCAGGAGGTCATCATGGGCCTCGTGCTGCCCGCCGGCCTCGGCCAGGCGCCGGCGCGGCAGGCGTCGCGCGGTGCCGGTCTGCCGGACGCCGCCGGCTGCACCACCATCAACAAGATGTGCGGCTCGGGCATGCGCGCCGCCATGTTCGCCAACGACATGCTGCTGGCCGGCACCAACGACGTCATGATCGCCGGCGGCATGGAGAGCATGACCAACGCCCCCTACATCCTGCCCAAGGCCCGCGCCGGCCTGCGCATGGGCCACGGCGAGGTCAAGGACCACATGTTCCTCGACGGCCTGGAAGACGCCTACGACAAGGGCCGCCTGATGGGCACCTTCGCGGAAGACACCGCCCAGCACTACCAGTTCACCCGCGAGAGCATGGACGACTTCGCCATCGCCTCGCTGGCCCGCGCCAAGACGGCCAACGAAGACGGCTCCTTCAAGGCCGAGATCGCCGCTGTCACCGTGCAAGGCCGCAAGGGCGCGACGGTGGTGGATGCCGACGAACAACCGTTCAAGGCCAATATCGAGAAGATCCCCACCCTGAAGCCGGCCTTCCGCAAGGACGGCACCGTCACCGCCGCCAACAGCTCGTCCATCTCCGACGGCGCCGCGGCGCTGGTGATGATGCGCCGGTCGGAGGCGGAAAAGCGCGGCCTGACGCCGCTTGCCACCGTCGTCGGCCACGCCACCGACGCCCGCGAGCCGCGCTGGTTCACCACCGCCCCCATCGGCTCCATCGAGAAGGTGCTGGCCAAGGTGGGCTGGAGCGCCAAGGACGTCGACCTGTGGGAGATCAACGAGGCTTTCGCCGTCGTCACCATGGCGGCCATGCGCGACCTCGACCTGCCGCACGACAAGGTCAACATCCACGGCGGCGCCTGCGCCCTTGGTCATCCCATCGGTGCGTCGGGCGCGCGCATCCTCGTCACCCTCATCAACGCCCTGAAGAAGAACGGGCTGAAGCGCGGCGTCGCCAGCCTGTGCATCGGCGGTGGCGAGGCGACCGCCATGGCGATCGAGGTCCACTGACAGGCCCCGCTCGCGTCCCGCCCGCCCATCCGTGGCGGTCGCCCCTCGGGGACCGGCTTGCCCTCGGCCGGCCGGTCCCCCATTCTCGGCGCCGACCGTCACCGGAAAGAGGAGGAGGAGCATGCCGACCGTCGTCATCACCGGCTGCAATCGCGGCATCGGGCTGGAGTTTGCCCGCCAGTACGCCCAGGGCGGCTGGCGGGTGATCGCCGCCGTGCGCGATGTCGCACGGGCGCCGCAGGCCCTGACCGGGCTGCCGAATATTGTCGTCGAGTCGCTGGACGTGAGTGATCCGGCGGCCATCCGGGCCTTCAGCCAGCGGCTGGCGGGGCAGCCCGTCGACCTGCTGATCCACAACGCCGGCACCTACGGCGGCGACCGGGCGGCGCAGGCGTTCGGCAGCATCGACGCGGCGGCGTGGCTCGATACCTTGCGCATCAACACCATCGCCCCCCTGCTGCTGACCGAGGCGCTGGCCCCGTGCCTGGATGCGGCGCCGGCGGCGAAGGTGGCCATCCTCACCAGCCAGATGGGCTCCATCGCCGACAATACTTCCGGCGGGGCGGTCATCTACCGCTCGTCGAAGGCGGCGGTGAACATGGTGGGCAAGACCCTCGGCCTGGACCTCGTGGCGCGCGGCATCAGCGTCGTGCTGCTGCATCCCGGCTGGGTAAAGACGGACATGGGCGGACCCAACGCGCTCATCACCACGGAGGAAAGCGTCACCGGCCTGCGGCAGGTCATCGACGGGCTGTCGATCGAGACCACCGGCCGGTTCTTCGACTACAGCGGCAAGGAGATCCCCTGGTGACGCACAACCCCGTCGACCGGCTGATCGCCGGCTTCCGTGGCTTCCACGCCCTTTACTACGAACAGCGGCCGGAGCGCATCCGCGATCTGGTCGATCGCGGCCAGACCCCCAAGGTGCTGATGATCGCCTGTTCGGACAGCCGCGTCGATCCGGCCATCATCACCAATTCCGAGCCGGGGGAAATCTTCATCGTCCGCAACGTCGCCAACATGGTACCGCCCTATGCGCCCGACGGCGCCTATCACGGCACCTCGGCGGCGCTGGAATACGCCGTGCGCGATCTGAAGGTGGAGCATATCGTCATCCTCGGCCATTCGCGCTGCGGCGGCATCCGGGCGCTGATGTCGGCGGCGCAGGATGAAACGGCGCTGGCCGGCCGCGATTTCGTCGGGCCGTGGGTGTCCATCTGCGGCTGCGCCGGCCATCACGACAATTCCGATGACGCGGAGAAGGCGGCCATCAAGGTTTCGTTGGAAAACCTGCTCACCTTCCCCTGGGTGGCGGAGCGGGTGAACACCGGCGACCTGGACCTGCATGGATGGTGGTTCCAGATCGAGACCGGCAATCTGTGGGAACTCAACCGGGAAACCGGCGAGTACGGGAAGCGCGTCTGACCAAAGAAGCGCGCACTCGGTGATGCAGGCCAGACCCGGCGCCCCCGCGGCCCGGTCTGGGGAGGAACACACAGGCGGAGCCGTCGTCGCATCGGGCGGCCACGGCTCCGCCGTCCAAGGGAGGCGTATCGGCCATGACCAAGGGCCCCATCGAGTTCTACTTCGACTACAGCTCGCCCTACGGCTATCTGGCCGCCACCCTCATCGAGGACATCGGCGCCGCCCATGACCGTCCGGTGGTGTGGAAGCCGATCCTGCTCGGCGTGGTGTTCAAGGCAACGCAGATGGCGCCGCTGACCGAGGTGCCGCTGAAGGGTGACTATTCCAAGCACGACTTCGCCCGCTCCTGCCGCTATCACAACGTGCCCTTCCGCATGCCGGCGGTGTTCCCCATCGCCAGCCAGGCGCCGGCCCGCGGCCACTACTGGCTGTGGGACCAGGACCCGCAGCTGGCCAAGCGCTTCAGCCTGGCCGCCTACAGCGCCTATTTCGTCGAAGGCACCGACGTCTCCGCCCCGGAGGCGAGCGCGGACATCGCCGCCGCCCTGGGGGTGGACCGCGACGCCTTCCTGGCCGCCATCGGCTCGCCCGAGGTCAAGGTCCGCCTGAAGCAGGAGACCGAGGCGGCGCTGGCCAAGGGCGTGTTCGGCAGCCCGTTCATGATCGTCGACGGCGAACCGTTCTGGGGTGCCGACCGTCTTCCCATGCTGTCTGCATGGCTCGAACGCGGCGGCTGGTGAGGGAGGGCACGGCATGGCCATGAAGACAGGCTACCGCGCCCTGGTCGACGAGGCGCTGGCGGAGGTGAAGACCCTCTCGCCGGCCGAGGCGGCGGCGCTGCTGGACGATCCGGCGGTGCGGTTCGTCGACATCCGCGATGTGCGCGAGCTGGAGCGGGCGGGCATGATCCCCGGCGCCTTCCATGCCCCGCGCGGCATGCTGGAGTTCTGGGTCGACCCCGACAGCCCTTACCACAAGCCAGTGTTCGCCGAGGCGAAGACCTTCGTCTTCTACTGCGCCGCCGGCTGGCGGTCGGCGCTTGCCACCAAGACCGTCCAGGACATGGGCCTTGCGCCCGTGGCCCACATCGACGGCGGGTTCGAGGCCTGGAGCAAGGCCGGCCTGCCCACCGTCGCCCGCCCCGCCCATTCCCCTTCGTCCCAGAAGAACGGCTGAGGTCGCCCACCATGACCGTCCTGAAGAGTGCCCTCAACCCCCGGTCCGAGGACTTCCGCGCCAACGCCGCCCACATGGAGCGGCAGGTCGCCGAACTGCGCGAGGTGGTCGCCCGCATCAAGCAGGGCGGCGGCGAGAAGGCGCGCGACAAGCATCTGGCGCGCGGCAAGCTGCTGCCCCGCGACCGCGTCCGCACCCTGCTGGATGTCGGCTCGCCGTTCCTGGAGTTCAGCCAGCTGGCGGCCTTCCAGATGTACGGCGAGGACGACGTGCCGGCGGCCGGCGTCATCACCGGCATCGGCCGGGTGTCGGGGGTGGAATGCGTCATCGTCGCCAACGACGCGACGGTGAAGGGCGGCACCTACTACCCCATGACGGTCAAGAAGCACCTGCGGGCGCAGGAGATCGCCAAGGAAAACCGCCTGCCGTGCATCTATCTGGTGGACAGTGGCGGCGCCTTCCTGCCCAAGCAGGACGAGGTGTTCCCCGACAAGGAGCACTTCGGCCGCATCTTCTACAACCAGGCCACCATGTCGGCCATGGGCATCCCGCAGATCGCCGTGGTGATGGGATCGTGCACCGCCGGCGGCGCCTATGTGCCGGCCATGTCGGACGAGAGCATCATCGTGCGCAACCAGGGCACCATCTTCCTCGGCGGTCCGCCGCTGGTGAAGGCGGCGACCGGCGAGGAAGTCTCGGCCGAGGACCTGGGCGGGGCGGACGTCCACTGCAAGATCAGCGGCGTCACCGACCACTACGCCATGGACGACACCCACGCCCTGCACCTGGCCCGCCGGGTGGTGGCCAACCTCAACCACCGCAAGCAGGTGCCGCTGGACCTGACGGCGCCGGAAGACCCGCTCTACGACCCGCGCGAGATCTACGGCGTCATCCCCAAGGACACCCGCAAGCCCTACGACGTGCGCGAGGTGATCGCCCGGCTGGTGGACGGCTCGCGGTTCGACGAGTTCAAGGCCAACTACGGCAACACCCTGGTCACCGGCTTCGCCCGCATCATGGGCTACCCGGTCGGCATCGTCGCCAACAACGGCATCCTGTTCTCGGAAAGCGCGCTCAAAGGGGCGCATTTCGTGGAGCTGTGCAGCCAGCGCGGCATTCCGCTGGTGTTCCTGCAGAACATCACCGGCTTCATGGTCGGGCGGAAGTACGAGAACGGCGGCATCGCCAAGGACGGCGCCAAGATGGTGACGGCGGTGTCCTGCGCCCAGGTGCCCAAGTTCACCGTCCTCATCGGCGGCAGCTTCGGCGCCGGCAACTACGGCATGTGCGGCCGCGCCTATGGCCCGCGCTTCCTGTGGATGTGGCCGAACTCGCGCATCTCGGTCATGGGCGGCGAGCAGGCGGCCGGCGTGCTGGCGACCGTGCGCCGCGACGGCATCGAGGCCCGCGGCGGCCAGTGGCCGACGGCGGAGGAAGACGCCTTCAAGGCCCCCATCCGCGAGCAGTACGAACACCAGGGCCACCCGTTCTACGCCAGCGCCCGCCTGTGGGACGACGGCGTGCTCGACCCGGCGGAGACGCGCATGACGCTGGCCCTCGGCCTGTCCGCCTCGCTCAACGCCCCGATCCCGCCGACCCGCTTCGGCGTGTTCCGGATGTAACCACCCCACCAGGAGACCAACACCCATGTCCGACGACATTCTCTTGGTGAGCCGCGATGCGCGCGGCGTGGCGACCGTCACCATGAACCGGCCGGAGGTGCATAACGCCTTCGACGACGTGCTCATCGGCCGCATCACCCAGGCTTTCCGCGAGCTGGGCGCCGACGACAGCGTGCGCGTGGTGGTGCTGGCGTCGAAGGGGCCGAGCTTCTCGGCCGGCGCCGACCTCACCTGGATGAAGCGCATGGCGGGCTACACCCGCGACCAGAACGTCGAGGACGCGCTGGGCCTCGCCGCCATGTGCCAGGCCATCGACACCTGCCCCAAGCCGACGCTGGCGCTGGTGCAGGGCGCGGCCTTTGGCGGCGGCGTCGGGCTGGTGGCCTGCTGCGATATCGCCATCGGCACCACCCATGCAAAGTTCATGTTGAGCGAAGTGAAGCTCGGCCTCATCCCGGCGGTGATCTCGCCTTACGTGATCCGCGCCATGGGCGCCCGCGCCGCCCGCCGCTACTTCCTGACCGCCGAACGCATCGAGGCCGCCGACGCACAGCGCCTCGGCCTGCTGCACGAGGTGGTGGAGGACGAAGACGACCTCGCCAGCACCGGCGAACGCATGGTGGCGACGCTGCTTGCGAACGGCCCCACCGCCATGGGCGCCGCCAAGGCGCTGGTGGATGCGGTCGCCGACCGGCCCATCACGGATGCAGTCATTCAGGACACCGCCGAACGCATCGCCGCCACCCGCGCCTCCACCGAAGGGCGCGAGGGCGTGACGGCGTTCCTTGAGAAGCGCAAGCCGGCCTGGGGCCAGGGGCAGAGATAAGGCGAAGGGAGACGCCAGGAATGTTCACCAAAATCCTCATCGCCAACCGTGGCGAGATCGCCTGCCGGGTCATCAAGACGGCCAAGCGGCTCGGCGTGAAGACGGTTGCCGTTTACTCCGAAGCCGACGTCGAGGCCATGCATGTTCACATGGCCGACGAGGCCTATTGCATCGGCCCGGCGGCGGCGGCTGACAGCTACTTGCGCGGCGAGAAGATCCTCGCCGTCTGCGAGGCCTCGGGCGCCGAAGCCGTCCACCCCGGCTACGGTTTCCTGTCGGAGAACGCCGCCTTTGCCGAGGCCTGCGCCGCCAAGGGCGTGGTGTTCATCGGGCCGCCGGTGCCGGCCATCGTCGCCATGGGCTCCAAGTCCGAGTCCAAGCGCATCATGGAGGCGGCGGGCGTGCCGCTGGTGCCGGGCTACCACGGCGAGGACCAAGAACTTGCCACCCTGCGCGCCCATGCCGACCGCATCGGCTACCCGGTGCTGGTGAAGGCCTCGGCCGGCGGCGGCGGCAAGGGCATGCGCGTGGTGGAGAGCGGCGACCAGTTCGAGGCGGCGGTTGCCGGCGCCCGCCGCGAGGCCAAGGCGGCCTTCGGCGACGACTCCTTGCTCATCGAAAAGTACCTGTCGCGCCCGCGCCATGTGGAAATGCAGGTGTTCGGCGATACCCACGGCACCGTCGTCCACCTGTATGAGCGCGATTGCTCGCTCCAGCGCCGCCACCAGAAGGTGATCGAGGAAGCCCCGGCCCCGGCCCTGCCCGATGCCGTCCGCGCCCGTCTGCACGAGGCGGCGGTGGCGGCGGCCAAGGCGGTGGACTACGTCGGCGCCGGCACGGTGGAATTCCTCTACCAGGACGGCGAGTTCTACTTCATCGAGATGAACACCCGCCTCCAGGTCGAACACCCGGTGACGGAGATGGTCACCGGCCTGGATCTGGTGGAGTGGCAGCTGCGCGTCGCCTCGGGCGAGCCGCTGCCGCTGCGCCAGGAGGACATCCGCACCCAGGGTCATGCCTTCGAGGCGCGGCTCTACGCCGAAGACCCGCAGCGCGACTTCCTGCCGGCCACCGGCACGCTCACCCACCTGCGTCCGCCGGTGGAGGAGGGCGGGGTGCGCGTCGATACCGGCGTGCGCCAGGGCGATGCCGTCTCCATCCACTACGACCCGATGATCGCCAAGCTGGTGGTGTGGGACCATGACCGATCGGCGGCCCTGCGCAAGCTGAAGCAGGCGCTGGAGCGGTATCAGGTGGTGGGTGTCGCCACCAACACCGCCTTCCTGACGGCGGTGGCCAGCCATCCCGCCTTCGAGGCGCTGGAGCTAGACACCCGCTTCATCGACCGCTATCGCGCCGACCTCATCCCCGAGGCCAAGCCGGCCGACGACCGCATCCTGGCGCTGGCGGCGCTGGAGGTGCTGTCGAAGCGCGACCACGATGCCCGTGCCCATGCGCTGGCCGGCAGCGATCCCTACTCGCCGTGGCACAACACCGACGGCTGGCGCCTCAATGATCGCGGCCATGTCGACCTGCGCTTCGTCGACAGCGAGGCGGAGCACATGGTGGTGGTGCATTACCGCCGTGACGGCTATGAACTGGAGCTGCCCGGCGGCCGGGTGGCGGCGCGGGTGGCGCGCGATGCCCACGGCGACCTGATGGTGGACCTCGACGGCGTGCGCCAGCGGGCGACGGTGGTGCGCCTGGGCGATGATCTGGTCATCATGCACGACGGCCGCCAGCACCGCCTGACCGTGTTCGACCCGGCAGCGGCCGCCGCCGATCAGGACGGTGCCGCCGGCAAGCTGACGGCGCCCATGCCGGGCAAGGTCATTCAAGTGCCGGTTGTTGAAGGGCAGAAAGTTGTCAAGGGCACGCCTTTGGTCGTGCTTGAAGCCATGAAGATGGAGCATACAATCACCGCTCCCGCCGATGGGACGGTGACGGCGGTTCATTATGGTCCGGGGGACCAGGTGGCCGACGGTGCCGAATTGCTGTCGTTCGAGCGGGCGGAGTAGGAGCGCATGGGGGTGCGGGCTCTACACCGCCGGCCATGATTCAGGAGGGGTAGAGTTCGTGACCAATGCCACTGCCGCCGTCAATGCCCTGATGCTGGACTATGCCTGGGCCGTCCATGATTTCCAGCAGTTGGCCCGCAGTCTGTCGCTGCTGGCCACCGCCATCGGGGCGGATGATTTCGAGGATCGCAATTTTTACGCCGACGTCGAGCTGCTGACCATGGACATGGCGCCGGAAACCGCCCGCCACGCCGCCGTGGTGCGGGGGCTGACGGCGGACGACAAGGCGGTGCTGGTGCGTCTGAAGCAGGCGCGGGACAAGCTGGTCTACAGCTTCTTCCTCGACTGCCGGCTCGATCGGCCCGGCGCCGATGACATGGTGGCGCAGGCGCAGGCCCGCCTGACCGCCATCCGCGATGACGTGAAGAAAGGCCACGCCGTCCTTGACCGCGCCTATGCCCTGGTGGCCGAGGCCGGCGAGGACGACTGATCCCGGCCGCCTGCACGCGGCGGACAAGGGGGTGGCCGATCGGACAAGAACACTGAAAGGAAACGCCATGCCCCTGCCCGCGTCCGTGAAACTGGTGGAAGTCGGCCCGCGCGACGGCCTACAGAACGAGCCGACGCCGGTGCCGCCGGCGGTGAAGGCGCGGCTCATCGACATGCTGGCCGAGGCCGGGCTGACCGCCATCGAGTCCGGCAGCTTCGTCAGCCCCAAATGGGTGCCGCAGATGGCCGGCACGCCCGAGGTGCTGGCCGCCATCACCCGGCGGCCCGGTGTGTCCTACCCGGTGCTGGTGCCCAACCTGAAGGGGCTGGAGGCGGCGGAAGAGGCGGGGGGCATCGACGAGATCGCGGTGTTCGGCGCCGCCTCGGAAGCGTTCTCGCAGAAGAACATCAACTGTTCCGTGGAAGAGAGCCTCGCTCGGTTCGCGCCGGTGGCGGAGCGGGCGCTGGCGAACGGCTGGCGGGTACGCGGCTATGTCTCCTGCGTGCTCGGCTGCCCTTATGAAGGCGAGGTGGCGCCGGCCAAGGTGGCGGCGGTGGCGGAACGGCTGCTGGCCATGGGCTGCTACGAGATCAGCCTCGGCGACACCATCGGCACCGGCACGCCGCTGGCCGCCCAGGCGATGGTGGAGGCGGTGGCGCAGGTGGTGCCGGTGGAGAAACTGGCGGCCCACTTCCACGATACCTACGGTCAGGCGCTGGCCAATATCCTGGCGGTGATGGAAAAGGGGGTGGCGGTGGTCGACAGTTCGGTCGCCGGGCTGGGCGGCTGCCCCTATGCCAAGGGGGCATCGGGCAATGTCGCCAGCGAGGATGTGCTGTACATGCTGGACGGCATGGGCGTGCGAACCGGTGTCGACCTCGACCGTCTGATCGCCGCCGGAGCCTTCATCAGCGACCACTTGCGGCGACCGACGGGGTCGAAGGTGGCGCGGGCGCGCGGCGGGTGCGCATGAGTCCGGGAAAGGGGGGCTGTCCCGCCGGTGACGACCCTGTTCCCCTGGGCGGGGGCCTTCTGTATGATACCAGCGGTTAATGGCTGGGCTGGGGGCAGAGCCTGGGATGATCGGATTTGACGGGCGGCAGTTGCGTGTGCTTCTGGTGGAGGATAACGAGCACTTCCGCCGGCTGATCCGCACTGTTTTGCAGGCGCTCGGTATCACGCGGGTGAGCGAGGCGACGGATGGCGGCGCCGGTTTGGCGGCCTTGAACGGCACGGATGTCGATCTGGTTATCGTTGATTACCGCATGCAGCCCATGGACGGGGTGGAGTTCACCCGCCGCCTGCGCACCGATCCCGCCTCCGCAAATCCCCATGTGCCGGTCCTGATGGTCACCGGCTATTCGGAGCCGCGCTTGGTGGCGGAAGCGCGCGATGCCGGCGTCAACGAGTTTCTCGCCAAGCCCATCTCGGCGAAAACCCTGTTGTCGCGCATCGTGCAATTGATCCAGGCGCCACGGTCCGCGGTATCAACTGAAGGGTACTTTGGTCCCGATCGTCGGCGCCGCGCGGTTTTGTTTTCTCATCCCGAGCGGCGGCGCTCATCCCTACCTGAAGTGTAGGATTCCGCTTTTCGCTGCCTGATCTTTCGCGGTATACACGATCAGGAAAGCGCCCGCCGGCAACGGCGCACCGTCAACAGAACGCCAGGGCGAAGGTCGATCCGATGGCAGGTTACAATCTGGAACGTCTGAACTTCCTCTGCGTCGACGACAACAAGCATATGCGGGCGCTGGTAAAGACGATCCTGCATGCCCTTGGGTCCAAGAATGTGCATGAAGCCGCCGACGGCGCCGACGCTTTCAAGGAACTGCGCCACTTTCCCGCCGATATCATCATCTGTGACTGGAACATGTCACCGCTGGATGGTCTTGATTTCGTGCGTCTGGTGCGGACCGGCAAGGACAGCCCCAATCCCTTCGTCCCGATCATCATGCTGACCGGGCACACGGAAATGCACCGGGTGATCGAGGCCCGCGATGCCGGCGTGCATGAATTCCTGGCCAAGCCGATTTCCGCCAAGGGATTGTTCTCGCGCATCCGGTCGATCATTGAACGGCCCCGACCGTTCATCCGCGCTGGCCTCTACTTCGGCCCCGACCGCCGCCGCCGCCAGATTGACTGGAAGGGCGCGGAGCGGCGCAAGGCGGCCATGTCGTCCGCGCCCGCCGCCGCTGATGCCGGCGGTCTCAGCCAGGCCGAGGTCGAGGCGCTGCTGAACGGCTGATCCGCCCTGACCACGAAGGTGGCCGGCGCGATCGCCGCATGTCGCGCGGCACCGCCGGACGTCCACCCGGTTCCTGCTCCGGCGGGAGATTGACGCACCATTCCGATGGGATAGGATACCCCGCATGTGGTAAGGGGGCCGCGACGGCGACCGGGTGTGGCGCGCCGCGACCGCGACAGACGGCGAAGGGGGCGAGAACGGGCATGACGGACGGGCCAGAATTCATCCAGCCCCCCAACACCCTCAAGGACAAGGTGCAGGTCACCGATGGCGGCGTTGATCTCGACGCGCTGGAAAAGGCCGAGGCGCTCATTGCCGGCCTTCAGGACAGCTATCTTGAGTGGGTCGAGGGAGACCTGGAGCGGTTGCAGACCTTTTATGGCGAGGCGGAAGCCCTGGAAGGGGCGGCGCGCCGCGCCAAGCTGGGCGAGGTGTTTTCCGTCGCCCATGACGTCAAGGGCCAGGGCGGCAGCTTCAACTATCACCTGATGACCGCGATCGGGAACAAGCTGTGCCGCTTCATCGAGAAATTGCCGGCGGATATTACCCGTGGTCACATGGAGGTGGTCAAGGTTCACATCGACGCCCTGCGGCTGGTGATCGCCCAGCGCATGGAAGGCGAAGGTGGCCGGGTCGGTGACAATCTGATGCGCGGTCTTGACGCCGTCATCGCCAAGGTGAGCGGGCCCGAGAAATAACCGGACCCGCCGTTCCCCTGCCTACTCCCCGCGGTCCTCAGCCGCCGCGCGCCAGCCGGCGCCGGAGCAGCGCCTTTTCCGCTTCCACCGCCAGGAAGGCGGGCAGGGCAGCGGCGGCGATCAGGCCCCAGTGGTGGGGGGCCAGCGGAGCCGTTCCGAACAGGGCGTTCATCGGCGGCCAATAGGTGAAGGCGCCTTGCGCCAGCACCGTCAGCGCCACCGCGATCAGCACCGGACGGGATCCGAACAGCGCCTCGGCATTCAGCGAACTGGCCGTCAGGTAGCGGCTGCTGAACAGATAGACGATCTCCACCGCCACCAGCATGTTGACCGCCACCGTGCGGGCGACGACGATATCGGTGCCCTCGGTTTGGGTTTCCCACAGGAACAGGCCGAACACGGTGATCAGCATCAGCACCGACACGAAGCTGACCCGCCAGAGCAGGAAGCCGGTCAGCAGTGGCTCGCCGGCCGGGCGCGGCGGGCGGCTCATGATGGTGCGCTCGGCCGGCTCGAAAGCCAGCGCCAGCGCCAGGGTCACCGCTGTGATCATGTTGATCCACAGGATTTGCACGGCGGTGATCGGCAGCATGGTGCCGGCGGCGATGGCGGCGATGATGGTCAGCGCCTGACCGCCGTTGGTGGGCAGGATGAACAGGATGCCCTTCTTGATGTTGTCGTAGACGGTGCGGCCTTCCTCCACCGCCGCGGCGATGGAGGCGAAGTTGTCGTCGGCCAGCACCATTTCCGCCGCTTCCTTGGCGGCATCGGTGCCCTGAAGGCCCATGGCGACGCCGACATCGGCGCGCTTCAGGGCCGGGGCGTCGTTGACCCCGTCGCCGGTCATGGCGATCACCGAGCCGTCGGCCTGCATCGCCTGCACCAGTCGCAGCTTGTGCTCCGGGGCGGCGCGGGCGAAGACGTCGACCGCCTGGACCTTGGCGCGCAGTTCATCATCGCTCAGGGCGTCGATGTCGCGGCCGGTGAGCGGCTGGCCGGCCCCCGGCAGCCCCAGGCGTTCCCCGATGGCGGCGGCGGTCAGGGCGTGATCGCCGGTGATCATCTTCACCCGCACGCCGGCGCCGAGGCAGCGGCGGACGGCGGCCATGGCCTCCTCGCGCGGTGGGTCGATCAGGCCGACGAGGCCGATGAGCGTTAGGCCGCCCTGGATGTGATCGGGGGTGAGGTGGCGCGGGTCTGGGGCTCCCACCCGCTCGGCCAGGGCGAGCACCCGCATGCCGCTCTTCGACAGGGCGGCGGCCCGGTCCTGCCAGGCCTGGCGGTCGATGGGCCGGTCGTCGCCGTCGGTGGCCTCGCTGCCGCATAGCCCGATGATGACCTCGGGTGCCCCTTTGACGTGGATGTTGGGCCGGCCGCCGTCGGGGTCGGCATCCAGGGTCGCCATGTAGGCGCGTTCCGACTCGAAGGGGATGACGTCCAGCCGGTGGTGTTCGCGGCGCAGGGTTTCCGGGTCCAGCCCGGCCTTGCGGGCGGCCACCACCAGGGCGCCTTCGGTGGGGTCGCCGGTGATGGTCCAGCGGTCGTCCTTGTGGTCGAGCAGGGCATCGGCGCAGACGCAGCCGGCCACCAGCAGGCGGGCCAGCAGTGGATCGGCCATGGGATCGGCGAGGGCGGCGCCGTCGCGGGCGAAGCCGCCCTCAGGCGCATAGCCGACACCCTCCACGGTTACCTCGCCGTCGGTCAGGGCGCAGGCCCCGAGGGTCATTTCGTTGCGGGTGAGGGTGCCGGTCTTGTCGCTGCAAATGATCGATACCGACCCCAGCGTCTCCACCGCCGGCAGACGGCGGATGATGGCGTTGCGGCCGGCCATGCGCTTGACGCCGATGGCCAGGGTGATGGTGACGATGGCCGGCAGCCCTTCGGGGATGGCGGCCACGGCCAGACCGACGGCGGCAAGGAACATCTCGTCCGTGGTGTAGCCGCGACCCAGCACCCCGACCGCGAAGGTGAGGGCGGCGACGGTCAGGATGATGACCGTCAGCACCCGCCCGAACTGGGCCAACTGGCGCAGCAGCGGCGTGTCCAGCGTCTGCACGTCGGTGAGCATCTTGGAGATCCGGCCGATTTCGGTGCCCGACCCGGTGGCGATGACCACCCCCTCGCCGTGGCCTTGCACGGCGGTGGTGCCGGCGAAGGCAAGGCAGCTGCGGTCGCCGAGTGCGGTTTCCGGCGCCACGGCGGTGGTGGCCTTGTCCACCGGCAGGCTTTCGCCGGTCAGCGCCGCCTCCTGCACCCGCAGGCCGCGCACCTGCACCAGTCGCAAGTCGGCGGGGATGCGGTCGCCGGGCTCGATCACCACCATGTCGCCGGGCACCACGTCGGTGGCCTTGATGCGCTGGCGACGGCCGCCGCGCACCACCACCGCGTCGGGTGACAGCATGCCCCGGATGCTGTCGAGCGCCTGCTCCGCCTTCCCCTCCTGGATGAAGCCGATGAGGGCGTTGATGAGCACCACGCCGAAGATGACGCCGGAATCGACCCAGTGCCGCAACAGCAGGGTGACGCCACCGGCCGCCAGCAGCACCAGGATCAGCACGTTGTCGAACTGGGCGAGGAGCCGCTTCCAGGCCGGCCGGCGGGGGGCTTCGGGCAGGCTGTTGGGGCCGACCTCGCGCAGTCGCTCGGCGGCGGCGTCGGGGGTGAGGCCGCTGGCGGTGGTGCCGAGTTGGGCGAGGGCTTCGGTGGGCGGCAGGGCGTGCCAGTCGGTGCGGGTGACGTCGAACGGCATGGCGTCCTCCTCCCTGTACTGTGGCATGTCGGTTCTCCAGGGGCAGTGTAAGGTCTTATCCGCGCGGATGCACTCGCAACCGGTGCGGTGCAGCAATGTTCCGATGGGACGGAAAAACTTGGCGGAGCGGGCGGGCCCCCGTAAAGTCGGCGCGCCATCCCGACAGGCAAGCGAGAGTACCCATGTCCGAGCCGGCCACGGCCGCCGCCATCCTGACCATCGACCTCGACGCCCTGGCCGCCAACTGGCGCCGGTTGGCCGACCGGCTGGCGCCGGGCGGCACCGAATGCGCCGGGGTGGTCAAGGCCGACGGTTATGGTCTTGGCGTGGCGCCTGTCGCGCGCACCCTGCACGCGGAGGGGTGCCGCACCTTCTACGTTGCTCAGGCGGAGGAAGGGGGGGCCTTGCGCGCCGCGCTGGGGCCGCGTCGTCCTGCCGCCGTGTTCGTGCTCGCCGGCCTGCTGCCCGGCACCGCCGACCGACTGGCCGCCCATGGCCTTGCCCCGGTGCTGTCGACGCCGGAGCAGATCGCCGCGTGGCGGGCGCTGCCGATGGAAACGCGCGCCGCCATGGGGCGGCCGGCGCTGCACCTGGATACCGGCATGCGCCGCCTCGGCCTGACGGTGGCGGAGGCCGAGGCGCTGCTGGCCGATGCGGCGGCGCTGGCCGACCTCGACCCGGCGCTGGTGCTCACCCACTTGGCCTGCGCCGACGAGCCGGCCCACCCGCTGAACGCGGAACAGCACGCCCTGTTCGGCCGCCTGCGGGCGCGGTTGCCGGCGGTGCGGGCGTCCTATGCCAATTCGTCGGGCATTTTCCTGGACGGGGCGCCGCTGTTCGATCAGGCGCGGCCGGGGGTGGCGCTGTACGGCGGCAATCCGACGCCGGGGCGGCCCAATCCCATGCGGCCGGTGGTGCGGTTGCAGGCGAAGGTGTTGCAGGTGCGTCGAATTGACGCTGTGGAGTCGGTCGGATATGGTGCCACCCACCGCATGGCGGCCGGATCACGGGTCGCCACCGTCGGCGTGGGCTATGCCGATGGCTGGCCGCGCGCCCTTGGCAACCGCGGCTGTGGCGTCCTCGCCGGGCGTCGCGTGCCCATCGTCGGGCGGGTGTCCATGGACCTGACCCTGTTCGACGTTTCCCGCAGTCCCGCAAGCGAGGCCCGACCCGGCGCGATGATCGACCTCATCGGACCCGACCTGCCCCTCGACGAGGTGGCCGCCAGTGCCGGCACCATCTCCTACGAGATCCTGACCCAGCTCGGCCGCCGCTACGGCCGCGTGTACGTCGGCGGACCGGCGGGGGCGGCGGCATGAACCTGAATTTCCTCGCCATCATCGGCGGCATGGTGCTGGCATTCCTGCGCCATGCCGGGCGGCTGGCGGTGTTCACGGTGGTGTCGCTGCTGCATTGCTTCACGCCGCCGTTCTTCCTGCGCAACATCGGCCGCCAGATGGTGGAGATCGGCTATTACTCCCTGCCGGTGGTGGGGTTGACGGCCATCTTCTCCGGCATGGTGCTGGCGCTGCAAAGCCACACCGGCTTCGCCCGCTTTTCCGCCGAAGGGGCGGTGGCGACGGTGGTGGTGCTGTCCATGACCCGCGAACTGGGGCCGGTGCTGGCCGGTCTGATGGTGGCCGGGCGGGTGGGCGCCTCCATGGCGGCCGAGATCGGCACCATGCGCGTCACCGAGCAGATCGACGCCCTGACGACGCTGGAAACCAACCCCTACAAGTATCTGGTGGCACCGCGCCTGTGGGCGGCGACCCTGATGTTGCCGCTGCTGGTGCTGGTGGCCGACATCATCGGCGTGTTCGGCGGCTATCTGGTCGGCACCTACAAGCTGGGTTTCAACCCGGTCAACTACATCAAGCGCACGCTCGATTACCTGGAATTCGTCGACGTGTTCTCCGGGCTGGTGAAGGCGGCGGTGTTCGGCTTCCTCATCGCCCTCATCGGCTGCTACAACGGCTACATGAGCAAGGGCGGCGCCCAGGGCGTCGGCCAGGCGACCCGCAACGCGGTGGTCGGATCGTCCATCCTGATCCTGACCGCCAATTACATCATCACGGAGCTGTTCTTCAGCCGATGACCCCCGACCAGCCGAAGATCAAGATCCGGGGCCTGCGCAAGAGCTTCGGTCCGAAAACGGTGCTCGACGGCGTCGACCTCGACGTCGGGCGCGGGGAATCGGTCGTCATCATCGGCGGCTCCGGCACCGGCAAGTCGGTGCTGCTGAAGTGCATCCTCGGCCTGATGCAGGCCGATGCCGGCTCCATCCTCATCGACGGCGAGGAAACCGCCAGGCTGACCGGCAAGGCCCGCGATCAGGTGCTGCACAAGTTCGGCATGCTGTTCCAGGGCGCGGCGCTGTTCGACAGTCTGACGGTATGGGAGAACGTCGCCTTCCGCCTCATCCACGGCGACAAGATGCCGCGCCGCGACGCCCGCGAGGTGGCGGTGGAGACGCTGCGGCAGGTGGGCCTGTCGCCCGATGTCGCCGACCTGATGCCGGCCGAGCTGTCGGGCGGCATGCAGAAGCGCGTTGGCCTCGCCCGCGCCATCGCCGCCAAGCCCGACATCATCTTTTTCGACGAGCCGACGACGGGCCTTGATCCCATCATGGCCGACGTCATCAACGACCTGATCGTCGCCTGCCGCGAGCAGCTGGGCGCCACCACCCTGTCGATCACCCACGACATGGCCTCGGCCCGCAAGATCGCCGACCGGGTGGCGATGATCTACCATGGCCGCATCATCTGGGCCGGTGATGCCGCCGTCGTGGACGCCAGCGGCAACCCTTACGTCGACCAGTTCGTCCACGGCCGCGCCGAAGGCCCGATCAAGATGGAACTGCGGCGCTAGTCCGCGCCGTCATCGACCCCTCGCCGGGCGGGGTGCCGCCGCCACCTCTTCTGTCGTCCGTCTAGCGGAGCCTGTCTCGCGCCATGGCCAAGCCAACCTCGCGTTTCGTCTGCCAGTCCTGCGGCTCGGTGTTCTCCAAGTGGGCCGGGCGCTGCGATGGCTGCGGCGAGTGGAACACGCTGGTGGAAGAGGCGGTGCCCGAGGCCATGCCGAAGACCGCCAGCGGCGGGCGCGGCGGCCGCAAGCTGGACTTCGTGCCCCTGCGCGGCGAGACCTCCACCCCGCCGCGCCGGCTGACCAACATCGCCGAGCTGGACCGGGTATGCGGCGGCGGCCTGGTACCCGGCTCCGCCCTGCTGGTGGGCGGCGACCCCGGCATCGGCAAGTCGACCCTGCTGCTTCAGGCGACGGCGGCCCTGGCGCGCACCATGCGATGTGCCTACATCTCCGGCGAAGAGGCGGTGGATCAGGTGCGGCTGCGGGCGGCGCGGCTCGGGCTTGATGATGCGCCGGTGGAACTGGCGGCCTCGACCTCGGTGCGCGACATCGTGGCGACGCTGGAGGCCGACCCGCCGGAGGTGGCGGTCATCGACTCCATCCAGACCATGTTCCTCGACACGCTGGACAGCGCGCCGGGCACGGTGGCGCAGGTGCGGGCGTGCAGCCATGAACTGATCCGGCTGGCCAAGCGCAAGGGTTTCGCCCTGTTCCTGGTCGGCCACGTCACCAAGGAAGGCACCATCGCCGGCCCGCGCGTGATGGAGCACATGGTCGACACGGTGCTGTATTTCGAGGGCGAGCGCGGCCACCAGTTCCGCATCCTGCGGGCGGTGAAGAACCGCTTCGGGGCCACCGACGAGATCGGCGTCTTCGAGATGACCGACCGCGGGCTGGCCGAAGTGGTCAACCCTTCCGCCCTGTTCCTGGCGGAACGGCGGGGCAATGTGTCGGGATCGTGCGTGTTTGCCGGTCTGGAGGGGTCGCGGCCGGTTCTGGTGGAGATTCAGGCGCTGGTGGCGCCCAGCGGCTTCTCGACGCCGCGGCGGGCGGTGGTGGGGTGGGACTCGGGCCGCCTCGCCATGGTGCTGGCGGTGCTGGAGGCCCGGTGCGGCCTTGCCCTCGGGGGCAACGACGTGTATTTGAACGTCGCCGGAGGCCTGCGTGTCGCCGAGCCCGCCGCCGACCTGGCGGTGGCGGCGGCGCTGATCTCCTCGGCGACCAATCAGCCGGTTTCCGCCGACATGGCGGTGTTCGGCGAGATCGGCCTGTCGGGCGAGGTGCGGGCGGTGGCGCAGGCGGATGTCCGGCTGAAGGAAGCCGCCAAGCTGGGCTTCGCCGAGGCGCTGGTGCCGCGCCGTCCGCCCAAGCCGGCCGCCGGCGGACGCGACAAGGGCCGGCCGCCGTCGGCGATCGACGGGTTGCAGGTCCGCGAATTGGGCCATTTGCAGGATCTGGTGGCCATGTTCCCGCCATTGCCGAAGCGGGACGGATAACGAGTGTACTGATCGGCCTGCGGGCCCCGGGGTTGGAATGGACGGACTGCCGCTCAACGTGCTGGACCTCATCGTCCTGGTGGTGCTGCTGCTGTCGGCGGTGCTCGCCTTCTTCCGCGGCTTCGTCCACGAGACGCTGGGCATCGCCGCCTGGGTCGGCGCCGGCTTCGCGGCGCTCTACGGCCTGCCCATGATCCAGGCCAGCGTGCGCGA
>JAEWWF010000410.1 GCA_023396465.1 Pseudomonadota bacterium | reverse complement strand
CCTGGAGGCGGTGCAGAAGGAACTGCGCGAGGTGGAGGGCGTCACCCTGCTCCTCTACGACCAGACCTGCGCTGCCGAGAAGCGCCGCCGCCGCAAGCGCGGCAAGATGCACGATCCCGACAAGCGGGTGTTCGTCAACGAACTGGTGTGCGAGGGCTGCGGCGACTGCGGCGTGCAGTCCAACTGCGTGGCGGTGCAGCCGGTGGAGACCGAATTCGGCCGCAAGCGCACCATCGACCAGTCGTCGTGCAACAAGGACTTCTCGTGCCTGAAGGGCTTCTGCCCCAGCTTCGTGACCGTCGAGGGCGCCAAGGTGCGCAAGCAGACCCCCGAAGGCGTCGGCAAGGACGCCGGCGGTTCCGACGGCTTCGGGCCGCTGCCCATGCCCGTGCTGCCGGCCCATGACGAGCCCTACGGCATCGTCATCACCGGCATCGGCGGCACCGGCGTCGTCACCATCGGCGCCCTGCTCGGCATGGCCGGGCACCTGGAGGGCAAGGGCGTCTCGGTGCTCGACCAGATCGGCCTGGCGCAGAAGAACGGCGCCGTCGTCACACATGTGCAGATCGCCGAAAGCCCGTCGCGCCTCTACGCCAGCCGCATCGCCGCCGGCAACGCCAATCTGGTGCTCGGCTGCGACATGCTGACGGCCGGCACCCTCGACGTGCTGGGCAAGACGCGCGCCGCCTTCACCCGCGCCGTCATCAACGACCACGAAACCATGACCGCCGACTTCACCGGCAAGCCCGACATCGCCTTCCCGCGCGCCCAGGTGCGCCATGCCCTGTCCGAGGCGGTGGGGGCGGAGGCGGCCAGCTTCGTCGATGCCACCCGCATCGCCACGGCGCTGATGGGCGACAGCATCGCCACCAACCTGTTCATGGTCGGCTACGCCTGGCAGAAGGGCCTGATCCCGCTGACCCTGGAAAGCATCGAAAAGGCCATCGAACTGAACGGCGTCGCCATCAAGGCCAACCTGACCGCCCTGCTGTGGGGCCGCCGCTACGCGGTGGCGCCGGAGACGGTGGAAGCCATGGTCGACCGCTCGGCCGACACCGCCGCCTCCTCGCCGCTGGCCCACCGCCGCCTGTCGGAAACCTTCGACGAGATGGTCGCCCGCCGGGTGGAGTTCCTCACCGGCTACCAGAACGCCGCCTACGCCGCCCGCTTCAAGGGCCTGGTCGACCGCGCCGTGCAGACGGAAAAGACCCGCACCCCCGGCCTGACCGGCTTTGCCGAGGCGGTGGCGAAAAGCGCCTTCAAGCTGATGGCCTACAAGGACGAGTACGAGGTCGCCCGCCTCTACACCGACGGCCGCTTCCACGCCGCCCTGAAGGACCAGCTCGAGGGCGAGTCGCTGAAGCTGACCTTCCACCTGGCGCCGCCGCTGCTCGGCAACCGCGACGAGTCCGGCCGCCTGCGCAAGACCACCTTCGGCCCGTGGATGATGGGGGCCTTCCGCACCCTGGCGAAGCTGAAGGGCCTGCGCGGCTCGGCGCTGGACGTCTTCGGCTACACGGCGGAACGCAAGCTGCAGCGCCGCCTGATCGCCGAGTTCGAGACGGTGGCGGCGGAGCTGTGCGACGGCCTGCGCCCCGACACCCACGCCCTGGCGGCCGACATCGCCGCCCTGCCGCTGAAGATGCGCGGCTTCGGGCATGTGCTGGAGCGCAACGTGGAGGAACAGAAGGCCCGCGAGGCGGAGCTTCTGAAGGCCTTCCGCCACCCGCAACAGGCGCCGCGGGCGGCCGCCGAGTAACCCGCGCCGACAGACCGACACCTGCCACGGCCGGTACCCCAAGGGGTGCCGGCCGTGGTCGTTCGGAGGGCGGGGTTGCGGGCGGCGATCCTGCCGCCCACCTGGAACGTATGGAAGGGGAGAGCATCGCACCGCACCCGGCCGCCGCACCGACGGCCGCCGCAGCAGGAGAGGCCGACCATGTCCGCCACCAGCCCCGCCGCCCTGCCCGGCGCCGATCCGCAGCAGACGCACCGCCGCCTGGCGCGCACGGCCGCCGTGCTCGGTTTCGCCGGGCTGATCCCGTTCTATGTCGGCGCGGCCGGGGTGTGGATGGCCCGCCACCCCTTCGACGTCATGGCCCACAAGGCGCAGATCACCTACGGCGCCGTCATCCTCGCCTTCCTCGGCGCCGTCCACTGGGGACTGGTGCTGCGCATGCCCCACGGCGTGCCGCGGCTGATGCTGGTGTGGGGGGTGGTGCCGCCGCTGGTCGGCTGGGCGGCGCTGGCCTTCAGCGCCCCGCTGTCGCACTCCATCATGATGCTCGGTTTCCTCGCCGCCTTCGCCGCCGATCACCGAGCGGCACTGTCGGGTTTGACGCCGCCGTGGTACGGTCGTCTGCGTCTGGTCCTGACCACCCTGGTGCTGCTGGCGCTGGTGCTGTCGGGGCTGCGGTTCATGGTCTATCCGCTGTCCGACGCCTTTCATCTGGTGCCGGCGGCAGGCGAGGCCATTGCCATCTGACCACCGACAAAAAACTGACAGCGGAGGAAGGATGTTCACACCCAAATATGCCGGCAACCTGACGCTCGCCGCGGTGTTCTTCGTGGCCATCGTCATCATCCAGCTGGTGCAGGGGGCCGCCACCGCCCTGCCCAGCGGCGTCGACAACCTGCTGACCCTGCTCGCCATCCTGTCGGCCGTCGGCATCGTCTACTTCGGCGGCATCGCGGCCGTTCACGGCCAGCCGGCCATAGATTGGTCGGATGAAACGGGCGAACGCCTGCATCCGGGCGTGAAGGCCGGCCTGCGGACGCTTGGCGTGGTGGGCGTCGGGCTCGGCGGGCTCGCGTTCTACATCGCCGTCTACGTCTTCCAATGGCCGATGATCATCGTTCCCATGGTCCTGCTCGCCCTGCTGGCTCTTGCTCTCATCGTGTATCTGACCGCCGGGAAGCATGTCGGAACCTAAACCTTAATTCACATACTTCTTTAATGGCCTTATGAACAAGGGGGATTTGCTTGCGGTGATTCCCCCTTGTATTCTTGCGGAATAGCATAGTCTTGTTGTCGACTATGCCGCATCCATGTTATGGGCACCCCGCGCATCGGCGGTGCAGCATGGCGCACCCCCCGCCCGTCCACCTCGCCCTGCGCCCACTCACAGATGCCTGTCGCAGAGGACTGCTTCCCGATGTTCACCGCACGTTATGCCGGCAATTGGGTCATGAGCCTGACCTTCGCCGTGGCCGCCGTGGCCGCCTGGAGCCTGCCGCAAGTCGCCGGGGCCGGCGACGCCACCGTTTTCCTCGGCCAGTTGGTCGCCGCCATGGCGATCGCCGGCGTTCTGGTGCTGGCTTCCAATGCCGTTCTCGGCAAAGCGCCGCTGTTCGACTGGACCGACCACACCGGCACCCGCCTGCACCCGCGCGCCGTCACCGCCTTCAAGGGCCTCGGAATGCTGGTGCTGTCGCTCGCCTTTCTGCTTGGGTACGTCTCCATTTTTGTCTTCGGCCTGCATGGGGTGATCTACTTCGGCCTGTTCATGGTCGTGGTGCTGATGAGCTGGATCATCTACATCACCGCCGGCAAGCACATCGCCTGACGACAGCGCCTCGGCCTGTCATAGACCGGAAGGGGTGGTGAATCCGCCCCTTTTCCTTTTGCGGCCAAGGGCCAACAGGCGTATACTTTGTTCTTGACGGCGGGGAATGTTCCCGCCGCCCGCTGCCGCCACGGAGCGGCAGCGGTTCACTTCGGGGACGGGTAGATGCGGCGCTCCGACGCCTCCCAGTCCGGAAGGCTCCGACGCCGGTGATCCGCCTCCCACAGGGATGGGAGGACGCCATGCTCGACCTGAGAAGCTTGGTTCCGTGGGCGGGCCGCCACACGGCCCCCGCCGTGCGGGATGCCGACCCATTCACTGCCATGCGGCGGGACATGGAGCGGCTGTTCGACGAAACCCTTGGCCGGATGACGGCCGGCACCGCCGCCATGGTGATGCCGCGCATGGATGTCCAGGAAACCGCCGCTCACCTGACGGTGACGGTGGAACTGCCGGGTGTCGCCGAAAATGACGTCACCATCGAACTTGCTGGTGACCTGCTGACGATCAAAGGCGAAAAGAAGGAGGAGCATGAGACCAGTGATGAGGGCCGTCACCTCGTCGAGCGGTCTTATGGCGGCTTTGCCCGCACCGTCCGCCTGCCGTATGTGATCAAGGCCGCCGAGGCCGAGGCCACATTCGACAAGGGCGTGCTGACGATCCGCCTGCCGAAGCCCGCTGCGGCGCAGGCTGAGCCCACCCGTATCGCTATCAGGGCGGCCGAGCCAGAGACCCCCGTGACGACCGAAGCCGCCGCGCCGGAGGCGCCGGAGAAGGTCGCATGACGCCGCCCGCCTGTTAACATCGTGAACACCGTACCGGACGGCGCGGACCCTGATCGGTCCGCGCCGCCTTTTTCGCTGCATTGACAACAGCTTCTTCTCCGCCGATATCAGGGTCATCGGTGGCCGTTCCGGCACCGTGGCGCGCCGGCCCCACGAGAGGGAGGCAACGCCTTGTTCCTGACCGGGTATCGCTTCCTGCGGAGGATACTTGCGATGACCGCACCCGACGTCCCCTCGCCCGCCACTGTCGGGCCGGCCGCCACGGCCCGTCATTCCGGCCCCGTCCATCCGCCCATGCAGGCGGTGGAGGCCCTCATCGACACCATGATCGGCAAGGCTGCCCAGCACGGCACCAGCGATGCCGATATCGCCCATGGCATCGTCGCCGCCCTGGCCAACTTGCGCGAAACCTTCGCCACCCAAGGCGGCTACGCCGCCATGCGCTCCTTCGACGACACCTTGCGCACCCACCTGCTCGCCCATGGACTGGACCAGCGCCGCAGCCTGGGCCGCGAGCCAGCGCGCATCCGCCTCTTGCCGCCGGCCGGACCACACGCCGCCCGCGCCGCCGCCATCTTGCGCGATGCCGTCACCACCGGACTGCTGCTGAACATCTGGGGACCGGGCAACCTGTTGGTGCAGGTGGCCGCCGGCCGCCTGCTGGTGCGGCTGGTGGAGCGCCTGGATAACGCCCTACCGACGTGGGAGGCGCTGGAGGAGTGGCTTGCGGTGGATGCCGACCTTGCCCTCACCGCCGATCCGGGCCCCGGCCCCTTTCCGGTCGGCCGCCTGCAATAGGCGTTGAACGTCCCGGCGATAGCCCCAGATTCGAGGAAGGCTGACGCCCCGGCGTGGCCGCCTCTGCCACAGAAGGAACATCCCGATGGCCCACGATCGCGGCCCGTTCTTCCGCTCCGAGCGCGGTGACGACGACCAGAACCAGCCGCGCCGCTGGTCGCGCCGGCCGCCACGGGATGACGGCCGCCTCGACCTGTCGGACCCGGTTACCCGCGATCGGCACAATCGGCGCGCTCTGCTGGGGGCCGGCCTCGGTATCGCCGTCGCGTTCCTGATTGCTTCCATCATGCCGCAACCGCTGGTGATGGCGGCGTTCCGCGAGATCCTGTTCTTCGGCTCCATGGGCGTCGGGCTCATCTCCGCCTTCCGGCGCGAGCCGATCCTGGCGGCGCCGGTGTTCACCGGCTGGGACCGCGCCGCCATCATGATGCTGGTGGCGCAGATTTCCGGCGCCTTCATCGACCACCAAGCGGTCGAGGCCTATCTGCTGCAAGTACAGGATACCGGTCGCTTCTAATCCCCTCCCAGCCGCACGCAAGGGAGACCGCCGCCATGTCCTGGATGCGCGCCTTGACCCACGCCGATGCGCTGCTGGCCCTGGCCGGCATGATCGCCGTGCTGGCGCTGACCGGCTGGCTGATCGCCGGACCGGACGGGCTGCTGGTGACCCTGGCGGTGGCGGTGGCGTCGGTGGCCATGGCGCCGACGGTGCCGCCGGCCGTCGCCATGCGGCTGATCGGCGCCCGGCCGGTGGACCCGCAGCAGGCGCCCGGCCTCTACACTCTGCTGGTTGAGTTGTCCGACGCCGCCGGATTGGCGGCGCCGCCGGTGCTGTATCGCCTTCCCGGCGGCAACGTCACCGCCCTATCGGTGGGCGACGGCCGCCGCGCCGCCATCGCCCTGTCCGACGGCATGACCATGGTGATGGACCGGCGCGAACTGCGCGGCGTTCTGGCTCACGAGGTGGCGCATGTGGCGGCGGCCGACACCGCGCTGATGACCCTGGCGGCGGTGCTCGGCCGGGTGGTTCACACGCTCGCCTTCTTCGGACTGATTGTCGCCATTCTGGTGGTGCTGTTCACCGCCGCGCCGGTGCCGCCGTGGCCGGTGCTGGCCATTGCCTTGGCGCCCTGGGCCGCGACACTGCTCCACCTGTCGCTGTCGCGCCGGCGGGAGTTCGCCGCCGATGCCGAAGCCGCCCGCCTGACCAGCGACCCGCAGGGGCTCGCCCTCGCCCTGGTGAAGCTGGAGACCCTGCCGCGCGGCGGCCTCGCCCGCCTGCTGCGGCCGGCGGGGCGCTCGACCGGCGGATGGCTGCACACCCATCCCCCCACCCGCGCCCGCATCGAGCGGCTGGTCGGGCCCATCGGCGATCGGGTGCGGCCGCTATATCCCTAACTTTTGCCCACATTCGCAGCAGCGAAAAAGACTGCCCGCATTGGCAGCAAACCCTCTTTCCCGAGCACTCTTCTGCGCTACACTGGCGGCACAGGGGACACGGAAGGAGCACCGCCGCCATGGCCTTCGCCCAGTCCATCGGCCATACCACCTACCGCTTCGCCGACCTGCGGCAGTTGCTCGCCAAGGCGACGCCGCGCCGCTCCGGCGACGAGCTGGCCGGGGTGGCGGCGGCCAGCGAGGCGGAGCGGGTGGCGGCCCGGCTGGCGCTGGCCGACCTGCCGCTCGCCCGCCTGCTGACCGAGCCGGTGGTGCCCTACGAACAGGACTCCGTCACCCGCCTGATCTGCGACGGCCACGATGCCGTCGCCTTCGCGCCGCTGGCGGCCCTGACGGTGGGCGAGTTCCGCGACTGGCTGCTGTCCGACGCCGCCGACGAGGCGGCGCTGCGGGCGGTCGCCCCCGGCCTGACGCCGGAGATGGCGGCGGCGGTCAGCAAGATCATGCGCAATCAGGATCTAGTGGCGGTGGCGCGCAAGTGCCGGGTGGTCACCGCCTTCCGCTCCACCATCGGCCTGCCCGGCCGGCTGGCGGTGCGGCTGCAACCCAACCACCCGACCGACGATGCCCAAGGCATCGCCGCCTCCATCCTCGACGGGCTGATGTATGGCTGCGGCGATGCGGTCATCGGCATCAACCCGGCCACCGACAGCCCCGCCGCCATGGTGCGCCTGCTGCGGCTGATCGACGACATCCGCCAGCGCTACGACATCCCCACCCAATCCTGCGTCCTGGCCCATGTGACCACTGCCATGGAGGTGATGGCAGCGGGGGCGCCGGTCGACCTGGTGTTCCACTCCATCGCCGGGACGGAGAAGGCCAACGACAGCTTCGGCATCACCCTGCCCATGCTGGCCGAGGCGCGCGAGCAGGCGCTGGCGCTCAAGCGCGGCACCGTCGGCGACAACGTGATGTACTTCGAAACCGGCCAGGGCAGCGCCCTCTCCGCCGACGCCCACTGGGGTTGCGACCAGCAGACGATCGAGGCGCGTGCCTACGCCGTCGCCCGCGCCTTCAAGCCGCTGCTGACCAACACCGTGGTCGGCTTCATCGGGCCGGAATACCTCTACGACGGCAAGCAGATCATCCGCGCCGGGCTGGAAGACCACTTCTGCGCCAAGCTGCTCGGCGTGCCCATGGGGGTGGACGTCTGCTACACCAACCACTGCGAGGCCGACCAGGACGACATGGACGTGCTGCTGACCCTGCTGGGGGCGGCGGGCGTCAACTTCGTCATGGGCGTGCCGGGGGCCGACGACATCATGCTGAACTACCAGAGCACCAGCTTCCACGATGCGCTCTACGTCCGCTCCACCCTCGGCCTGCGGCCGGCGCCGGAGTTCGAGGCCTGGCTGCACCGCATGGAAATCGCCGACCGCCTCGGCCGCGTGCGCCCGGCCCTGACGGCGGCGCAGCGGCTGCTGCCGGCGACGGTGACGGCGGATGCGGCGGGCGGTCGCGGGGAGGACGTCGCATGACCGCCGACGAGCCCTGGGCCTTCCTGCGCCGCCACACCGCCGCCCGCATCGCCATGGGCCGCGCTGGCGACGGCCTGCCGACGGCGCCGCTGCTGCGCTTCCAGGCGGCCTGGGCGGAGGCCCGCGACAGC
>JAEWWF010000379.1 GCA_023396465.1 Pseudomonadota bacterium | reverse complement strand
GGCCGGGGGGCGCTGGCGGCGGTCTCGCCGACGGTTGCGGCGGGAGCGGCGGCGGCCGGCTGGACAGGGCGGGCCACGGCGGCAGGCGGAGGAGCGGCCGGGCGGGTGACGGCGCGCACGGCGCGGGCCATGCGCTTCTTGTCGCCCATCATCATCAGGGCGCCGATGCCGGCGGTGGCGAGAATGGCAAGGCCGATGATCGGCCGCGCCCGCACCATGTGCCCGACGGTGGAGGCGACGGCCATGGTCAGGGCGCCTTGCAGGCTGGCCCGGGCCACGTCCTGGGCCGCCTCGGCGGGGGTGATCTCGCCGGCCTGCACCCGCATGGTGTCGGCGATGCCGGTGGTGACGCCGCTGAGGGCGGCACCAAAGGCGCTCGCCTGGATGATGGCGCCGGAGGACGGCAACAGGGTCTGGCGCGGATCGGCGGCCGGGGCTTGGCCTTGGCCTGGACCCTGGCCTTGTCCTTCACCGGTGGAGGAGGATTCATGCGACGACATGACGGCGTTCCTTTCGTGTCCCCTTGACGGCGGCGGTCCGCGTCTCAGACGGGAGCGGGGCTTGCCACCAACTCTTCCAGCAAGGCCAGCGCCGCCTCGTCAGGCCCCGACAGCAGGGCCGGCCAGGATGCGGGCGGCATCAGGTCGGTGTCGTACTCCACCACCGCCGACAGGGTCGGCGCCGACACCCGTACCGACCGGATGGCGGCGGCGGCCTTCAGGCGGTCGAGAAAGGCGGACAGCGCCGGCTGCGGCGACGACCCGGCGGCGATCCCGCCGGTCAGGCGCAGACGGATACGTCCCGGAACGTGATGGACCACCCGCAGGTGGTGGCGCAGGGCGAGATAACGGCTGAGGTCGGACGACATCGTGACTTGCGGCCTCCTTCAATCCGCCCATGGTACGTCCGGCGATGCTGCGGTGCCAAAGGTCGCCGTGCCAGGGGATGTTGAGAAACCCGGTTGCCGTCTCGGGCTTTGGTCATGCTCATGCTCATGCCAGGTCCAGCACCCGTGGCGCGTCGGTGGGGGCGGGGGTGGCCAGCAGGGCGGCCAGCAGCGCCTGCGCCGTGAGCGCGGTGAACAGCAACCGTGGCTCTCCATCGGCCGGGTCCGGCGGCAACAGGTCGGCCAACGGGGGTCTGCGGGCGGCATAGAGGAGGCGGGCCAGGACG
Organism: Pseudomonadota bacterium; assembly: GCA_023396465.1. Taxonomy (GTDB): domain Bacteria; phylum Pseudomonadota; class Alphaproteobacteria; order Rhodospirillales; family Rhodospirillaceae; genus Caenispirillum. Next base: position 6,683 of record JAEWWF010000379.1, on the reverse strand, counting down.
TTGCGGGCGGCGGTGCGGCCGATGCCGATCTCGCGCTCCAAAAGGGCAATGGAGGCGCCGTCCGGGGTGGCGGTCAGCACGGTGACGACACGCCACCACACCGTCAGGTGCAGATGGGTGCCTTCCAGGATGGTGCTCTTGGTGACACTGAATTGCCGCCGGCAGGTCCGGCACTTGTGGCGGGGCCGGCCGTGGTGGCCGCCGTGCAGGACACCGACGGCGGCGGAGCCGCAGAGCGGACAGCGCGGCCCATCGGGCCAGCGAAGGGCGGCGAACAGACGATCCGCCGCCGCCTCGTCGGCGGCCTGGGTCACCAAGGGCGTCGAAAACGGGAACAGCGTGATGGCAGGGTTCCTTCCGTCCGGCCCACCCGGAGCGGGCTCCTGCTATGATAATGCGAGCTATTCGCATGTCGAGTACGACGGTGCCGCTCCAGTCGTTTCCGCCGTCCGGCGCCCCTCAGTGGGGCGCCGGAGCGTCGCGCCAGACGTAGACGGCGGCCGGGCCGGTGCAGCAGCCGCAGGCGGGGCCGGATTTGCCGCAGCTGCTTTCCGGCGCCACCACCTCGATCCGGCCCTTCTCCTGCCACCGCTCCACCACCGGCCGCACGGCGTCGGGGGCGGACCCGAAGTGGACGGCGATGTCGGCGAGGGTGGCCCGGCGGTTGGCGACCAGATAGTCGCGCACCGAGGACATGGTCATGACCGGCATGGCGTCGTCTCCCGTGTCATTCGGCCGGCACGGGCGGAGCCAGGCGGCGGCCCTGCACCCGTCCGATCACCCACATGAGCCCCAACGCGGCCGTGAAGCCCGCCGCGCACAGCGTCAGCACCGACCCGGAGGCGGCGGGATCGCGCGAGAACACCGCCACCTGATAGAAGGCGACCGAGGCGGTGTAGCCGACGCCGGTGGTCCAGACCGCCGCGAAGGCGGTCCACCCGAGGCCGTTTTCCTGCCGCATGGCGCCCAGGGCGGCGACACAGGGGGTATAGAGCAGGATCAGCAGCATGTAGGCGAAGGCGCCGGCGGTGCCGTCGAAGCGCGAGGCCATGGCGCCGAACACGCCGCCGCCGACCTCCAGTTCCTCCGCCGAGGCTTCGGCATCGGCCACGTATCCGACGTCGATCCCGAGCGGGTCGGTCAGCGAACCGGCGAGGCCCATCAGGTTCTCGGGAATGGTGGCGACCGCCCCCAGCAGGGCTTCGCCAAGGGTCGGAGCTTCTTCCTCCCCGGCTTCGCCGTTGGCCGCGGCGTCCTCCTCGGCGGCCTGGAAATACAGGGTGTTGAGCGTGCCGACCACCGCTTCCTTGGCGAAAATGCCGGTGAACAGGCCGACGGCGGCGGGCCAGTTCTCCTCGGTCAGGCCCATGGGGGCGAAGATCGGGGTGATGCCCTGGCTGAGATGCGACAGCACCGAGTCGCGGCTGTCTTCCTTGCCGAAGCTGCCATCGGTGCCGATGGCATTGAGGAAGCTGAGAATCATCACCATGGGCACGATCACCTGACCGGCGCGGAACACGAAGTCGCGCAGCCGCTGCCAGGCCTGCAACACCACCGTGCGCAAGGTCGGCATGTGGTAGGGCGGCAGTTCCATGACGAAGGGGGTCGGTTCGCCGGGCAGCAGGGTCGCCTTCAGCACCAGCCCGGTCAGGATCGCGAAGCCGATGCCGAGCAGGTAGAGGGCGAAGACGATGTTCTGCCCGTTGGAGGGAAAGAAGGCGGCGGCGAACAGGGCGAACACCGGCAGCCGGGCGCCGCACGACATGAACGGCGCCATCATCGAGGTCATGATGCGGTCGCGGCGGCTTTCCAGGGTGCGGGTGGCCATGATGGAGGGCACGTTGCAGCCGAAGCCGACGATCAGCGGCACGAAGGACTTGCCGGGCAGGCCCATGGCCTTCATGGCGCGGTCCATGACGAAGGCCGCCCGCGCCATGTACCCCGAGTCCTCCAGGAACGACAGGAACAGGAACAGGCAGGCGATGACCGGCACGAAGGTGGCCACCGTCTGGATGCCGCTGCCGATGCCGGTCAGGATGACGATCAGCCAGTCCGGGGCGCCGAGGGAGGCCAGCCCGCCGCCCAGAGCATCGACGAAGATGGCGCCGAACGACTGGTCGAAGAAGTCGATGAAGGCGCCGCCGACGTTGATGGTGAACAGGAACATCAGATACATGGCGAACAGGAACACCGGCACGCCGAGGAAGCGGTTGAGCACCACCGCGTCGATGCGCTGCGACAGGGTGCTGGACAGTTCCCGCACCCGCCGGACCGAGGTCGCCATGACCTCCGCCACGAAACGATAGCGGCCGTCGGCGATCAGGATGTCGGCATCGTCGCCGGCGGCGTCCACGATGGCCTGCCGCTGGTCCTCGGCCGCCGCCACCACCGACGGTCCGGCCAGGGCCTCGGCGAAGTTGTCGCCTTCCACCAGCTTCAGGGCGGCCCAGCGGGGGTCGACGCGGCGCTGCTCCGCCGCCGGGCGCAGCGCCTCCGCCAGGGCTTCCACCGCCTGCATCACCGCCGGCGCGTGGACCGGCTGCACCGCCGGCACCCGTGGGGCGGCGACGGCGGCGGCGATGGCCGCCTTCAGCTCCGGCACGCCGGTGCCACGGCTGGCGACCAGCGGCACCACCGGGCAGTCCAGCGCCCGCGACAGGGCGGCGCAGTCGATGGCGAGGCCGTCGCGCTCGGCCATGTCGGTCATGTTGACCGCCACCACCAGCGGCACCCGCATTTCCAGCAACTGGCAGGTGAGGTAGAGGTTCCGCTCGATGTTGACGGCGTCGATGATGTCGACCACCACGTCGGGCTCGCCCGACAGGATGTAGTCGCGCGCCACCCGCTCGTCCTCGGAGCCGCGCGAGACGCCGCCGATCATGTAGACGCCCGGCAGGTCGACGACGTCATAGGCGACGCCGTCGTGGCGGTAGGTGCCGACTTTCTTCTCCACCGTCACGCCGGGCCAGTTGCCGACTTTCTGGGTGGAGCCGGTGAGGGCGTTGAACAGCGTGGTCTTGCCGCAGTTGGGGTTGCCAGCCACCGCGATGACGGAAGGCATGATCAGATCCTTTCCACCTTGAGGATCGCGGCCTCGCCGCGCCGCAGCGTCAGCTTGAAGCCCCGCACCGCCACTTCCACCGGGTCGCCCAGCGGCGCCACGCGGGTGACGGTGAAGGCGGCGCCAGGGGTCAGGCCCATGGCCAGCAGCCGTTGACGGTAATCACGATCCCCCGATGCAAAGCCGATCACGCGGGCACTGTCGCCCGGTTTCAGATCCTGTACCTGCGCGTCCATCCCCGACCTCCGTGCGATGGCGCGGCCGACGGCAGGAGAGGAAGCGCGCAGGCCCCCAGACGTCGCCGACTGCGAATGTGTGCGAGAGTTATTTGCAACTCTTGCCCCTACAGTCGTTACGCCTTACCGCGGGTGCGGTCAAATGATCTTGGATCAAATCTGGATTGTCGAAATGCGACATCTGCATGAGGGGCGTCATTGCCCCTCGCCGCTCCTGTTCGGCCAGCCACCGCCTAGCGCCGGCCCAGCATGTCTTCCGGCCGCACCAGGCGGTCGAAGTCCTCGGGGGTGACATAGCCGAGATCGGCCGCCGCCTGCTTCAGGGTGCCGCCGGTCTTGTGGGCGCGCTTGGCCACCTCCGCCGCCTTGTCGTAGCCGATATGCGGGTTGAGCGCCGTCACCAGCATCAGCGAGCGGTGCAGCAGGTCGGCGATGCGGTCGCGGTTGGCCTCGATGCCGACGACGCAGTGGTCGGTGAAGCTGGCGGCGGCATCGGTCAGCAGGCGGGTGCTTTGCAGGCAGGCGTAAGCGATCACCGGCTTGAAGGCGTTCAGTTCCATGTGGCCCTGGGCGCCGGCCATGGTGATGGCGACGTGGTTGCCCATCACCTGACAGCAGGCCATGGTCAGCGCCTCCGCCTGGGTGGGGTTGACCTTGCCAGGCATGATGGAGGAGCCGGGTTCGTTCTCCGGCAGGCGCAACTCGCCGAGGCCGCAGCGCGGACCGGAGCCGAGCAGGCGGATGTCGTTGGCGATCTTCATGAGCGAGGTGGCGATGGTGTTGAGCATCCCTGACAGCTCCACCAGCGCGTCATGGGCGGCCATGGCCTCGAAGGTGTTGGGGGCCGGCTCGAAGGGCAGGCGGGTGAGGGTGCGCAGCTCCTCGCAGAACCGCTCGCGGAAGCCATCGGCGGCGTTGAGTCCGGTGCCGACGGCGGTGCCGCCCTGGGCCAACTGCAACACGCGCGGCAGGGTGGCGCGCAGGCGCTCCACCGCCAGTTCGGTCTGCCGCACGTAGCCGGAAAACTCCTGTCCGAGGGTGAGCGGGGTGGCGTCTTGCAGATGGGTGCGGCCGATTTTCACGATGTCGGCAAAGGCGATGGCGCGGCCCTCCAGTGCCTCCCGCAGCCGCTCCAGCGCCGGGATGAGGGCGCCGGTCACCTCCCGCGCGGCGGCGATGTGCATGGCGGTCGGGAAGCTGTCGTTGGTGGACTGGCCACGGTTGACATGATCGTTGGGGTGAACCAGCGCCTTGTCGCCCAGGCTGCCGCCCAGGATCTCGGTGGCGCGGTTGGCGATCACCTCGTTGACGTTCATGTTGGTCTGGGTGCCGGACCCGGTCTGCCACACCTTGAGGGGAAAATGGTCGGACAGCCGTCCCGCCGCCACCTCGGCCGCCGCCTGGTCGATGGCCGGGAACAGATCGCTCGGCAGGGCGCCGAGGGCATGGTTGGCCCGCGCCGCCGCCTGCTTCTGAAGACCGAAGGCGCGGATCAGCGGCTCCGGCATTGTTTCGGTACCGATACGGAAATTTTGCAGCGACCGCTGGGTCTGGGCACCCCAGTAGCGGTCGGCGGGCACCTCCACTTCGCCCATGCTGTCGCGTTCGATGCGGGTGGCGGCGGCCATGAAGCCTCCCTCCTGTGTGACGGATGAGGAAACGGTGCCCCTCACCTGGGACGCCGGCGGTGGCGGCTCAAGGCTGGCCGCGGCGTTCCTTCAGCAGGTCGCGGATTTCCTCCAGCAGCACTTCCGCATGCGGCCGCGGCGGCGCCTCGGGCGCGGCGGCGGGCACTTCCTCCTTCTGGCGCTTCAGGCGGTTGATAGTGCGCACCAGCAGGAACAGCGCCCAGGCGACGATGAGGAAGTTGATGACCCGGTTGATGAACAGGCCGTAGTTGATGGTCGGCGCCCCGGCCGCCGTCGCCTCCGCCAGCGAGGCGTAGGAGGTGCCGTCGAGGGAGATGAACAGGTTGGAGAAGTCGATGCCGCCGGTGATGAAGCCGATGGGCGGCATGATGATGTCGGCCACCAGGGAATTGGTGATGGCGCCGAAGGCGGTGCCGATGACCACCGCCACCGCCAGCTCCACCACGTTGCCCTTGACGGCGAAGTCCCGGAATTCCTGAATGATGCGCATGGCCGGCGCCTCTCGTGGTTGTTCGTTTCCCGGAGGATACGCCCGAAGGGCGCGGGGATTCACGGTCTCTTTTGTGGCAACTGGTCCTGGCGGTGGGCGAAGGCCGACGGGGCGAGACCCGTGTGCCGCCGAAACCAGGCGGCGAAATGTCCGCCGGAGGTGAAGCCGCAGGCCATGGCGGTTGCCGTGACCGCCGTGCCGGCCGCCAGCAGGGTATGCGCCAGATCGAGCCGCACCGCATCACGCACCGCCTGGAAGCTGGTGCCTTGCTGGCGCAGGCGGCGATGCAGGGTGGCGACGCTCATGTTCAGCGACCGCGCCACCACCGCCGCCGTGACCGCCGCCGACGGATCGACCGCGAGCACCGCCTGTACCCGCGTCGCGGTGTCGGCCAGGGCGCGCGCGAACAGGCGGGGACCATGGCCGGCCTCCACCAGCGCCATCAGCAGTTCCACCACCCGCGCCTCGAGCACCGCTTCCGACAGGCCCTCGGACCGGGTCAGGCCGTCGAGGCTGTGGACCAGCGCCTCCACCACCGCGCGCTGCGGCCGCACCGTCAATCCGTCCGCCGGGCGGGCCGGGGACTCCAGCCGTCGCATGGCGATCTGCCGGAGGGTCTGCGGCCCGAACTCGACGGCGACGGCGAGATAGAGGCTGGTGGAGACGTCCGGTTCGTTCACCACCGCCACCGTTTCGTCCGGGGCCATGAGGAACAGCGCGGGAGCGGCGAATCGATGCTCCAGCCCGTTGCGGTGCAGCCGCTTGACCCCGGACAGAATGGCGATCAGGCAGGGGTTGGGCGGCGTGAAGGTGCCCACGTTCTCGTGATGCCGGCTGATGATGCGGCTGATGGCGGCGCCGTGGCCGAGCCAGATCGGCGTTGTCGGCAGGCGGTCGGCAAGACCGCGCAGGGCGGGCAGAAGGTCCATGGAGGCATCACCGAAAGGGGGCGGCGGCCGGGCACAGGTCGCCGGTGTCGTGATCCAAATCACATCATGATTGATCGAATTGGGCCAGCGGTCCACGCCCTTGGATGGATATGGTGGCGCTCGACCACACCCTTATCCCGGAGCGTCCCCATGAGAGCATCGCCCTTCGCCCTTGTTGCCGTCGTCCTGCTGGCGGCCCTGCCGGCCGCCGCCGCCGACCTGACCGTCCAGCTTGAAGGCGTTGACGCCGACGGCCGTTTCGATCCCCGCCACGCCTTTTGCATCGCCGCGCCGGAGGGGGCGGCCATGGGCCAGAAC
>JAEWWF010000354.1 GCA_023396465.1 Pseudomonadota bacterium | reverse complement strand
GTCAGCTGATCGTCGGGGCCCTCGAACATCAGGCGCGACAGGTTTTGGTCGAGCGCCTCGTTCACTTCCTCGAACACCTCGCGGGCCGCCGCGAAGGCGTCGGCCAGATCCTTGCCCATCCCGACGGCCTGCGACCCCTGGCCGGGGAACACCAGTGCACGCGCCATGGCGCCAGTCCCTCCACTTCTGTAGACGTCTTCCGTAGACGGCGATGACGGCGGCGCGCGATGGCGGCAGCCGCCGGCCGCGAATGGCGGGCAAAGTGCGCAGGCGGCGGCGCCCTGTCAAGCGCGATGCGAAACAGGCGCGGCAACGGGGTTGCATTCGGGGCTGGCTGACGTATAGTGCGCGGCTTCACGAAACCGTGTCCCTTGCCGGACCTCCTCCCATCGTTGGAGTCCGGCTATGCCCGTCGGTCATGGGGACCGCTTCGGGATGAGACAAGCCAAAAGGGTCTTTAGACGATGCCTTTGTATGAAAGCGTGCTGATCGCGCGCCAGGATATCTCGGCCGCGCAGGTCGAGCAGCTGGCCGACGACATGGCCAACATCATCGCCCAGGGCGGTGGTTCGGTTGGCAAGAAGGAATACTGGGGTCTGCGCAACCTCAGCTACCGCATCAAGAAGAACCGCAAGGGTCACTATGTTCTGATGAACATCGATGCCCCGGCCCCGGCGGTTCACGAGATGGAGCGCCTGCTGCGTCTGAACGAAGACGTGCTGCGCCACATGGTCGTGCGCGTCGAGGAACTGGAGGAAGGCCCCTCGGCCGTCCTGCAAACCCGCAACGAGCGTGGCGACCGTAGCGACCGCGGCCCGCGTGGCGGCCGTGGTGGCCGTGAGCGTGGCGAGCGTGGTGAGCACCGCGGTGATCGTGGTGACCGCGGCGACCGTCGTGATTCCCGCAGCGAGGGAGCTGAATAATGGCTGCCGCCCGTCGTCCCTTCTTCCGCCGTCGCAAGACCTGCCCGTTCTCCGGCGCCAACGCCCCGAAGATCGATTACAAGGACGTGAAGCTGCTCCAGCGCTTCATTTCCGAGCGCGGCAAGATCGTCCCGTCCCGCATCACGGCCGTCTCGGCCAAGAAGCAGCGCAAGCTGGCCCAGGCCATCAAGCGTTCCCGCTTCCTGGCCCTGCTGCCGTATGTGGTGAAGTGAGCCGGGCAAGGAGGACATCGATATGACCGAAGTCATTCTGCTCGAACGCATTGCGAAGCTGGGCCAGATGGGCGACACCGTGAAGGTGAAGCCCGGTTATGCCCGCAACTTCCTGTTGCCCCAGGGCAAGGCCCTGCGCGCCAACGAGAAGAACCGCAAGCTGTTCGAATCGCAGCGCGCCCAACTCGAGACCCGCAACCTGGAGCGCCGTCAGGAAGCCCAGGCCGTGGCCGAGAAGATGGCCGACCTGAGCATCATCATGGTGCGCCAGGCCGGTGAAGGCGGCCAGCTGTACGGTTCCGTGACCGCCCGCGACGTCGCCCAGGCGATCAAGGAGAACGGGTTCTCCGTCGAGCGTGGCCAGATCGAGCTGAACACGCCGATCAAGGACCTGGGCCGCTACCAGGTCGCCGTCATCCTGCACCCGGAAGTGACCGTGTCCGTCCCGGTCACCGTCGCCCGCACGCAGGAAGAAGGCGAGGCCCAGCTGCGCTCCGCCGCCGCGCCGGAAGCCGAAGCCGAAGTCGAAGCCGAGGAAGGCTTCGAGGAAGAGGCCTTCGAGGAAGACGAGTCGGACGAGCAGGTCTGATCCTGCCCGCCGGCCGCTCCTCACGGCTGCTGCATACGGAAAACCCCGCCGCTGGCATCAGCGGCGGGGTTTTTCATGGCCGGAAGCTGTCGGGGAGACGGGGTGTTCCGCGCTCAGACCGGAATGAAGTTGGCCGCCGGAGAGCGGACGAAAGCGCCCTCGTGGGCCGCCCGCGCCTTGCGCTCGACACTGACGAAGCGGGCCAGCAGGTCCGCCAGTTCGAGTTCGGCCACCATCAGCGACGCCTCCTCCGGCGTCACCCATACCCGACGCCGCTGCCCTCGCTCCGGCCAGTCCAGCGCCTCGTAGCGGACACGCAAGGCGAACACGTCGACCGTCAGGGAGCGCAAGCTGCCGCAATGCAGGGATTTGGTGTAACTGTAGACGCCGATGGGCACCGGCGTCACGTCTCCCACCACGCCGCCTTCCTCGAAGGCTTCCAAGGCTGCCATTTCCGCCGCCGAATGCTTCTTCTTCGGCCATCCCTTCGGAACGATCCAACGTCCCGTCCCGCGCGAGGTCAGCAGCATCACCTGCACCTGCCCGTCGCGGATCACGTAAGGAATGGCGGCGCACTGCCGGTTCCGTCCGGCCTTCTTCGTGTTTGCCACAGCAAGCCTCCTGTCGGACCGCCTTCTGCGGGGCAGCCCTTAAACGAACATTGTGCCCATCCCGCGCCGGAAAAGACAGCCTGTCGAAGGTCCTAGCTGATGGATGGCGATAGCGCCCTCCGGCGCAAGCCGGTTGAGTCCGCTGATTCCATGACGGGTATGGAACCAACGGCGCTCCCCCGCGCATGGTTGCGCACGTCGTGCGCATCCAGGAATGGCGGAAGCCGTGTCAGCGGACGCTGGCGTCCGCTTCGGCGGCGCGGCCCGGCATCAACGGCTGGGGGGTGCCATTGGACTGAAGCTGCGGCGCAGCCTCGGTCGGCGGGGCGCGGAAGGTATCGAGACAGCGGGAGGCGGGCAATCCCTCCGCCGACACATCCAGGGCGAACAACCCCTGCGACTCGACACGGGGGAAGAGATGAACGTCGAGGGTGCAGCCCTTTCCGGGATAGCGCCAGCGGACACCCGGTGCCTCGGCGATCTCCTGCGCTGGCGGCCCCATGATCGCACGCAACTCGTCGGCCGACAGGCCGGTCAGCGCCTCCGGAATGGGATGGCGGCCCGGTGGCCGGGTGCCCTGCTCCCCCCTCTCGACGACGGCGGGCACCTCGGCATCGGCGGCCCCGGCCCCGGCTTCGGCCGCCGAGCTGGCGGGCGGCTTGGCCGGCTGGCGACGCGGCGGCGGGGTTGGCTTGCGCTCGGGCAGGGGCACGGCCGGCGTTGCCACCACCGGAACCGCCGGCTCGGCGATCAGCCGGTCTCGACCGGCCAAATCGGCGCAGGCGGTGAGCAGCAGAGACGCCGCGAGGAGTGGGAACGGTGCGCGCATATGTCTTTCGTCGAGGGTTGGTCGCCGGGGATCATGCTCCGGTTTTCGCTGAAGGGCAACACACGCCGCATGCAGTGACAACGCTGTGACGGCCGGCACCGTTGGCGCCCCCCAATGTGACTTAGGTAAGGCCTTGAAATCGTGCGCTTGAGAGCCGGCGTTTCGATCTTCATCCTGACGTTGAAGCGTTCTCGGGTCCAGCGGACCGATGGCGCACCCCAAGACGAAAGATCAGAGACGGCCATGACCCACACCTTCCGCACTCGCTCTCTGGCCGCCGTGGCGGCGGCCTCCCTGATCCTGGCGCTCACTGGTTGCTCAGGCCTGTCGAAACAGGAGCAGCGCGCCCTCACCGGCGGCGCCATCGGTGCCGCGGGTGGAGCCGCCGCCGGGGCCCTCGTCGGCGGCTCCATGCTGGGCGGGGCGGTTCTCGGCGGCGCCGGCGGCGCCCTGGTCGGCGCCTTCACCGACATCGGCGACTGATGGCCCAGGACGATGAGTCCTGGAAGATCGTCAACTAAAGCGGTTGATGATACGTTCATGGGAACGCAGTGGTTTCCCCTTTCACAACCTACGTTCACATGACCGACAGACCCACCATCGCCCTCGTCGACGACGACCCGCTCTTTCGCGAGTCCCTGGGACGCAATCTGGAGGACAGCGGGTTCGCCGTCGCGACCTTCGCCGACGGCCCGGCGGCCCTCGGGCCGCTGACCGGCGGCGACGTTGCCGCCGACCTCATTCTGCTGGACTGGAAGATGCCGCGCATGACCGGCATTGAGGTTCTGCGCCAGTTGCGCGCCCAAGGCAGCCAGACCCCGGTTGTCTTCCTGACCACCCTCAACGACCAAATCTACGAGGAAACCGCCCTCACCAACGGCGCCGTCGACTACGTGGACAAGGGCCGCGGCTTCACCATCCTGCTGCGGCGTATCCATCTGATCCTGGAAGGGGCGAAGCCGCCAGTGGCCGGGGTCTCGGGCGATGGCGGCCCACCCGAGGATCTGTTGTCCCTCGGGCCACTCAGCCTCGATCTCGCCTCGGCCCGCGCCCGCTGGCGCGACTCGGCGGTGGACCTGACCATCACCGAGTTCCGCATTGTCCGCAAGCTGGCGGAAAACGCCGGCCGCGACCTCAGCTATCGGGCGCTCTACGACGCCGTGCGCGGCGAGGGCTTCATTGCCGGATCGGGCGAGGAAGGTTACCGCGCCAACGTTCGTACCCACATCAAGCGCATTCGCCAGAAGTTCCGGGAGATCGACCCAGGGTTCGACGCCATTCTCAATTATGCCGGGTTTGGCTATGGCTGGCGCGCGGAAGGCTAGGCCGTCGGAGCGCAGAGCCACCGCCGAAGCGGCGGCGCCGCTTCGGCCCGGCTTCGGCTGGCAGCCGTCGCTGGCCGCCCGTCTGGTCCTGCTCGCCTTTGTCTTCGTGGCCGTGCCGGCGGTGCTGGTCGGCCCTTTCCTGGCCGCCGAGGAAGCCAAGCGGCAGGCGCTGCTGCGGGCTGTCCGCACCCAGGGCGCGGTGATCGCCGAAGGCTTGAGCCTGGCGCTGGAGAAAAGCGACGAGGGCGCCCTGTCGACCGCCCGCGAGGCGCTCGAACGTCTGGCCCAGCCGGACATGCGCCTGCGCCTGTTGTTACGACCGCTTGATCAGGACTCGGTGTTCCTGGTCGGCGCCCAGCCGCCGCTGCCGACCGAGGCGCTGGATACCGAACGGCTCGCCCTGGTTGCCGCCGGAGTGCCGTGGACACTGCCGGAAAGCTGTCGCGGCGGCCAGTCGCTCGACCTGCCCTATGTCACTCCCGGCGGCGAGGCGGAGGTCTTGACCAGCCTCACCCCCTTTACCACCCAGGGCGGCTGCTGGGGTCTGCTGACCTCCTACAGCCTGTCCGGCCTGATCGGCGAACAGTTGGCCCGTCCCACCTGGCGCTCGCCGCAGGTGTTGTGGGCGGCGGGGCTGTATGGTCTGGCGGCCCTGCTGGCCTTAGGCGTCATCTGGGTGCTGTGGCGGTCGCTGCGCCGGTTCGCCCGTCAGGCGCGCGCCGTCGCCCAGGGCGATGCCGAGGCGGCACAGGGCTTCCAGCACCAGGCCCGCATCCCGGAACTGGCGGGTATCGCCGGCGAGTTCGACCGCATGGTGGAGCGCCTGCGCGCCTCCGCCGATGCCATCCGCCACGCGGCGGAGGAAAACGCCCATGCCTTCAAGACCCCGCTCGCCACCATCGCACAGAGCCTGGAGCCGTTATACCGCGCCGTGCCGGTGGGCGACCAGCGCGCCCGCCGGTCGCTGGACACCGCCCGCGCCGCCCTCACCCGGCTGGAGGCACTGGTGCAGGCAGCGCGGCGGGTCGATGCCGCCATGGCCGACCTGATCGACCCGCCGCGTCGGCGCATCGACCTGTCGGCCCTCATCGGCGCGGTGGCGGAGAGTTTCGACGACCCCGAGGAAGGTGTCCGCATTCTCGCCGACGTGGAACCGGGGCTCCATGTGCTCGGCGGCGAGGATCTGCTGGAGACGGTGGCAGAGAACATCATCGAGAACGCGGTTTCGTTCAATCCCATCGGCGCCACCGTGCGGGTCAGCCTGCGCCGCACCGGCCGCGATATCACCTTCACGGTCGATGACGAAGGGCCGGGGGTCGATGCCGCCGTGCTGCCCAATGTGTTCGAGCGCTACGTCAGCCACCGGCCGGAGACCCGCCCGGAACGCCAGGGCACCGGCCACTTCGGCCTTGGCCTGTGGATCGTCAAGCGCAACGTGCAGGCCATGGGCGGCATGGTGACGGCGGAAAATCGCACCCCGCGCGGCTTCCGGGTCACGGTGGTGCTGCCGGCGGCGCGGTGAATGGACCGGGTTTGAGCATCGCCTTCGGGCGACCATATACCCCTACGAGTTGTATCCGGGGAGGGTTTGGACCATGACCGCGCCTGTCGTTCTCGCCGCCGTCGATCTCGGCGACGGCACCGCCACTGTCATCACCCGTGCCGCCCATGTGGCGCGACAGATCGGCGGCACGGTCAGCGTGCTCCATTGCGTCGATCCAGAGGAGCCGGGGCCCAACGCCCGCCGGCGCCTTGGCCCGCTGCTGGACGCCGACGCCGAGCTTGGCGAGGTGATCACCGAAGTGCGGGTCCGGCCGCACACCCACGGCCTGCCGGAAGCCATCGCCGAGGAAGCCGACCATCTGGATGCCGCCGTCATCGTCACCGGCCGGTCGCGGCGGCCGTTCCTGGCCCAGTTGTTCCACGGCGGCACCACCGTCGCCTTGCTGCGGCGGACCCGCCGGCCACTGCTGCTCGCCCGTCTGCCGGCGGAACGCCCCTACGAGGCGGCCCTGGTGGCACTCGATCTCACCCGCCCGCTCGACCCGCCGGTGAGCGCCACCCGCCGCCTGCTTGGCCCGCTGCGCACCGAACTGCTGACGGTGCTGGATACCGCCACCAGGATGCAGTTGGTGGCCGCCAACGTCGGAGCGGAAGCGATGGAGGTCTACGACCGCGACCGCAAGCAAGGGGCTTATATCGCCCTCACCGCCTGCGCCGCGCGGCTGGCCGTGCCGGGATGGGCGCCCTCCTCCGTCGCCGTCGAGGGCAGGCCGGAGGAGGAAATCACCCGCCGCCTGCGCGTCACCGGCGCCGAGGTTCTGGTGTTGCAGCCCGACCAGAAGGACTGGCTGACCCGCACCCTGGTCGGCAGCCTGACCGAAACCGTGCTGGAACGCCCGGTGGACTGCGACGTTCTTGCCCTGCCGGCGCCGGGCTGACCACCACCCTCCCCTCTCCCGCCGTCCCTCTCCGCACCGGCACCGCAGGCCGCCGCCGGTGAGGGTGCCGGGCGGTTTCACACCCAAACTTTATCCTATCGCCAAATTACACAGTCAGTTTAGAATAATACCCATGTTCTACCGTTAAATGGTGTAAATATGAACACCCTGGACCTCATCGGCAACACGCCCCTGGTGGAGATCACCGGCCTCGACACCGGCGTCTGCCGGCTGTTCGCCAAGCTGGAGAACCAGAACCCCGGCGGCTCCATCAAGGACCGCATCGGCAAGTCGATGATCGAGGCCTTCGAGCGCGACGGCCTGCTGAAGCCCGGCGGCACGCTGGTGGAAGCCACCGCCGGCAACACCGGCCTCGGCCTCGCTCAGGTGGCGGCGCGCAAGGGTTATCGCCTCGTCCTGGTCATCCCCGACAAGATGAGCCGCGAGAAGGTGCAGCACCTCAAGGCGCTCGGCGTCGAGGTGGTGATGACCCGCTCCGACGTCGAGAAGGGCCACCCCGAGTACTACCAGGACAAGGCGGAAAAGCTGGCGTCCGAGATCCCCGGCGCCGTCTACGTCAACCAGTTCGGCAACCCGGCCAACCCGCTGGCGCACGAAACCGGCACCGGCCCGGAAATCTGGGAGCAGATGGACCACGACGTCGACGCCATCGTCTGCGGCGTCGGCTCGGCCGGCACCATCACCGGCCTGTCGCGCTATTTCGCCGGCGTCAGCCTGAAGACCACCTTCGTGCTGGCCGACCCCAAGGGCAGCGTGCTGGCCGAGTACACCCGCAGCGGCACCATGGGCAAGGCGGGCTCGTGGCTGGTGGAAGGCATCGGCGAGGACTTCCTGCCGCCCATCGCCGACCTGTCGCGGGTCGGCGCCGCCTATGAGATTTCCGACAAGGAAAGCTTCCTGGCCGCCCGCGAGCTGCTGGCGAAGGAAGGCATCCTCGGCGGCTCGTCCACCGGCACCCTGCTGGCCGCCGCGCTGCGCTACTGCCGCGAACAGACCGAGCCGAAGCGGGTGGTGTTCTTCGTCTGCGACAGCGGCAACAAGTACCTGTCCAAGATGTACAACGACCACTGGATGGCCGATCACGGCTTCCTCGACCGGCCCAAGAGCGGCGACCTGCGCGACCTCATCGCCCGTCGCCACGGCGTCGGCGACACGGTGACGCTGGCGCCCGACGATACGCTCCAGGTCGCCTACGGCCGCATGAAGCTCTACGACGTCAGCCAGTTGCCGGTGACGCGCGGCGACACGGTGGTGGGCATCCTGGACGAATCCGACCTGCTGCTGTCCGTCGTCGGCGACGGTGGCGCCTGGAAGAAGCCGGTGGGCGACGTGATGACCACCAAGCTGGAAACCCTGCCGCCCACCGCCGACGTCTCCGCCCTGCTGCCCATCTTCGACCGCGACCGGGTGGCGATCATCGTCGAGGACGGCCGTTTCCTCGGCCTCATCACCCGCATCGACCTGCTCAACCACCTGCGCACCCGCGCCGACGCCTGACCCGGAGCCCCAGACCCCATGAGCCGCAACGACAAGACCGGCTTCGGCACCCGCGCCATCCACGCCGGGCAGCAGCCGGACCCGACCACCGGCGCCGTCATGACGCCGATCTACGCCACCAGCACCTACGCCCAGGAAGGACCCGGCGAACACAAGGGCTGGGAATACAGCCGTTCCGGCAACCCGACCCGCAAGGCGTTCGAGGACTGCCTGGCCGACCTGGAAGGCGGCACCAAGGGGCTTGCCTTCGCCTCCGGCCTGGCGGCGGAAAGCTGCATCCTGGAGATGCTGGAGCCGGGCGACCATGTGGTGGCGGTGGATGACCTCTACGGCGGCTCCTTCCGCCTGTTCGAGCGGGTGCGGCGGCGGTCCATGGGGCTCGACTTCACCTATGTGCCGGCCGACGACACGGCGGCGGTGGAGGCGGCCATCCGCCCCGACACCAAGCTGATCTGGATCGAGACGCCCACCAACCCGCTGCTGAAGATCGCCGATTTGGCCGCCATCGCCGCCATCGCCCGCCGCCACGGCGTGCTGACGGTGGCCGACAACACCTTCTGCTCGCCCTACATCCAGCGGCCCATCGAGCAGGGCATCGACATCGTCGTCCACTCGGTGACCAAGTACGTCAACGGGCATTCCGACATGGTGGGCGGCGCCATCGTCATCGGCGACCGGCCGGAGGTGGCGGAGAAGCTGGCGTTCCTGCAGAACGCCACCGGCGGCATCCTGTCGCCGTTCGACAGCTTCCTGGTGCTGCGCGGGCTGAAGACCCTGCACCTGCGCATGGAACGCCACAGCAGCAACGGCCAGAAGATCGCCGAATGGCTGGTCGGCCGGCGGGAGGCGGAGGCGGTGTTCTATCCCGGCCTGCCCGACCACCCCGGCCATGCCATCGCCCGCCGCCAGATGCCGGGCGGCTTCGGCGGCATGATCTCGGTGCGGCTGAAGACCGACAAGGCCGGCGCCGTGCGCCTGCTGAAGGCGATGAAGGTGTTCACCCTGGCGGAATCCCTGGGCGGCGTCGAAAGCCTGATCGGCCACCCCGCCACCATGACCCACGCCAGCATCGACCCCGCCCGCCGGGCCGATCTTGGCATCACCGACGGGCTGGTGCGCCTGTCGGTGGGGGTGGAGGACGCCGACGACCTGATCGCCGACCTGGAACAGGCCTTCGCCGTCGCCGAAATCGGCTGAGGCCGTCCCCCGGCACGGATCGGTACGGCGGCGCCGGGATCAGGCGTCGCCGTACCAGCCGTCCGGCATACCCGCCTCCGCCCGCGCCGGGGCGTTGAACGGCCCCTTGAGGCCGCCCGGATGCAGGCGCGGCAGGCGGTCGCGATACTCCGCCGCCGGATCGAGCCCGCGGGCGGCGCACACATGGCGGAACCACCGCACGCCGGCCGCCACGTGGGTGATCTCGTCGCGATAGATGACCTCCAGCACCGCCACCGTCTCCGGGTCGCCGTTGGCGGTCAGCCGCTCCATGGTCGGCGGCGTGGTGTCGAGGCCGCGCGCCTCGTGCGTCATGGGCACCAGCGCCAGCCGGTCGAGCAGGTCGCCGGCGGTCATGGTGGCGGCCCGCCACAGGCCGTCGTGGGCCGGCAGGTCGCCGTAAGCGGCGCCAAGGTCGGCCAGCCGGCGCTCCAGCAGCTCGAAATGCAGCGCCTCGTCCACCGCCACCTGCACCCAGTCGTCGAAGAACTCGCGCGGCAGCCCGGATCGCTGGCCGAAGCGGGCGACGATGTCCCACGCCAGGTCGATGGCGTTCAGTTCGATATGCGCCAGCGCGTGCAGCAGGGCGATGCGGCCGCGCACGCCGCCCTTGGACCGCTTGGGCATATCCTTGGGCAGCATCAGGTCCGGCCGCGCCGGCCGGGCCGGGCGCTCCGGCGGCGGCGTGGTGCCGATGTCGGGCAGGGTGCCGGCCGTCCACGCCTCGGCATGGATGCGGGTGAGGCGGATCTTGTCGGCCGGCTCCGCCGCCTGCAGCACGGCGCAGGCGGCGGCGGTGAGGGTGCGCGGGG
>JAEWWF010000345.1 GCA_023396465.1 Pseudomonadota bacterium | reverse complement strand
GCGCTGTTCACGCCGGACGATGCGGCGGCGGGCATCGTCACCCTGATGCGGCGCCTGAAGGAGGCGTGCCGGGCGGAGGGCGCCGACTGGCGGGCGGTGATCGACGGGCTGCGGCCGGTGACGGCGGACCTGTGGGCCCGCCTGCCGACGGCGGAGCGGCGGCGCTTCCTGCGTCACGCGGAAACCCTGTGGAACGTCCACCGCCACCGCATGCCCGATGCCTCCGCCGATGCCATCCACCTGCTGCGGCAGACCGGCCATTTGACCGTTCACGCCGGCCGCATCGCGGCCGTGCGGCGGCTGGGCGACGCGCGGGCGGCGGTGACGCTGGCCCGGCGCGGCGGCGGCGAGGTGACCCTGGCGGTGGCGGCGATCATCAACTGTACCGGCGCCGACGGACACCCCGCCCACATGGCGAGCCCGCTGGTGCGGCAATGCCTGGCGGACGGCCTGATCGCCGCCGATGCCTGCGGCCTCGGCTTCGCGGCGGAGGCGGACGGCACGCTGCACGACGGCGGCGGACAGCCGCAGGCGGGCCTGTTCGGCCTGGGGGTGATGCTGCGCGGCACCCTTTATGAATGCACGGCGGTGCCCGACCTGCGGGCGCAGGCGGAGACGCTGGCGGAGCGGCTCGCCCCCGCGCTGACGACCCTGGAGGCGCTGCCATGACCCGCGATCCCCTGCTCGCCCTGATCGGCGCCCTGGATGCAGCCGATCCGTCGCCGCAGCGGGCGGCGGCCGCCATCGCCGCCGCCGCCGCGCAGGTGCCGGCGCTGCTGGGTTGCACCGACTGGCTGCCGCCCGAGGCGATGGTGCCGGAGACCGGCGGCTACCGTCGCACCCTGCTGCACGACGATCCGCGCGGGCGGTTCAGCATCGGTTGCCTGACCTGGGGGCCGGGGCAGGGATCGCCCGTCCACGACCATAACGGCTGGGCGGTGCTGGGGGTGGTGGCCGGGCGCCTGGTCACTCGCAGCTATGCCACGGCAACGGGGCCGGAGGCCCTGACCATCACCCGCGTCGACGTGCTGGCGCCCGGCGGCGTGCAGGCGGTAGCGACGGCCGACGACATCCACGATGTCCGCAACGACGACCCCCGCGACCTCGCCATCAGCCTGCACGTCTACGGCTGCCCCTTCGCGGTGGCGACGCGGCGGGTCTACGACCGCCCCATGGAGGTGGCGGGATAGGAGGGACTTATGCCAGGCTGCCTTGATCGGACCCGATCAAGGCAGCGCCCTCAGGCGCCGGGCGGCCGCTCCTCGCGGACTTTACTTTCGCCACTCCTCGCGGCCTTGGCTCACGCCGCATAAGCGGCGGCGCGCGGGCTCAGCCCGTGGTCTCAGCCGGCGTCGGCGATCAGGCGGCGGTCGCCGGCGGCCATGTCGGCGAGCGTCGTGCCGTCGAGGACGGCGGTATTGGCGCGGTGGGCCTCGGCGAAGACACGGCGGATGCGGCAGTTGGCCTCGCCGTCGCAGTCCTCGCAGCGGCGGTAGGCCATGCGGCTGAGGCAGGGCAGCGGCGCCAGCGGCCCGTCGACCATGCGCATCACCTCACCGACCGAGATCAGGTCCGGCGACCGTAGCAGGGCATAGCCGCCATTCTTGCCGCGCCGGCTGGACAGCAGGCCGCGATGCTTCAGGTCGAGCAGGATCTGTTCCAGGAACTTGCGCGGGATGCGCTGGCCCTCGGCGATGTCGGAAATCAGCACTGACTCGCCGACGCCGGCATCGGCCAGCACCAAGAGGGCGCGCAGGGCATACTTGGCCTTCTGGGAAATCACGCTGCGGATCCGCTCTTTGCAGGGGGACCGCTCTTGTTCGCCGATGCGCCGGCGCGGGTCAAGGTGCATTGCTGGCGTCTTCGGGGCAGGGCGGTCAGGAAGTTCGTTCTTGACTTTCTATACCTAGTCGGTAGGCAATGTAAAGGAAGATGCTCTGACAGAGGGAGTTCCCGATCATGCGCGATCCCCGTTTTCCGCTGCTGGGTGCCGTAGCCGTCGTTGCCGCCGGCCTTGCCTGGACCGCCATGGCGGCCGAGACCACCCTCCTGAACGTGTCCTACGACCCGACGCGCGAGTTGTACCGCGAGTTCAACCAGTCCTTCTCCGAGGCGTGGAAGAAGGAGACCGGCGAGTCGGTGTCGTTCCAGATGTCGCACGGCGGGTCCGGGAAGCAGGCCCGGGCGGTGATCGACGGACTGGCGGCGGATGTGGTGACGCTGGCGCTCGCCTACGACATCGACGCCATCGCCGAGCACACCGGCCTCATCAACGCCGACTGGCAGGCGGAACTGCCCAACGACAGCGCGCCCTACACCTCGACCATCGTGTTCCTGGTGCGCAAGGGCAACCCGAAGCAGATCACCGACTGGGGCGACCTGGTGAAGGACGGCGTGCAGGTCATCACCCCCAACCCCAAGACCTCCGGCGGGGCGCGGTGGAACTTCCTGGCCGCCTGGGCCTGGGCGCTGGAGCACAACGGCGGTGACGAGGCCAAGGCGCGCGAGTTCGTGGGGCAGGTGCTGCGCAACGTTCCGGTGCTCGACACCGGCGCCCGCGGGTCGACCACCACCTTCGTCCAGCGCGGCATCGGCGACGTGCTGCTGGCGTGGGAGAACGAAGCCTTCCTCGCCATCGAGGAACTGGGGCCGGATACGGTGGAGATCGTCGTCCCGTCGCTCAGCATCCTCGCCCAGCCGCCGGTGACGGTGGTGGACGGCAACGTTGACAAGCGCGGCACCCGCAAGGCGGCGGAAGCCTACCTCGCCTACCTCTACAGCCTCGAGGGCCAGCGGCTGGCGGCCAAGCACTACTACCGCCCGGTGAAGCCCGAACACGCCGACGCGGCCGACATCGCCCGCTTCCCCGACCTCAAGCTGGTCACCATCACTGACACCTTCGGCGGCTGGCAGGCGGCGCAGGCCAAGTTCTTCGCCGACGGCGGCGTGTTCGACCAGATCTACCAGCCCAAGTGAGGCAGCCATGATCGCCCGCCGCACCGCCCCCGGCTGGCTGCGCCCGAGCGTCATCCCCGGCTTCGGGCTGACGTTCGGGGTGACGGTCGCCTATCTCGGCCTCATCGTGCTCATCCCGCTGTCGGCGGTGGTGGTGCGGACCGCCGGCCTCGGCTGGCAGGAGATCCTGGCGCTGGCCATCGACGACCGCACGGTGGCGGCGGTGCGCCTCAGCTTCACCACCGCCCTGCTGGCGGCGGCGATCAATGCCGTGTTCGGCCTGCTGGTGGCGTGGGTGTTGGTGCGCTACCGCTTCCCCGGCAAGCGGCTGGTGGACGCCATGGTCGACCTGCCCTTCGCCCTGCCGACGGCGGTGGCCGGCATCGCCTTGACGGCGCTTTACGCCGGCAACGGCTGGATCGGCCGGTTTCTGGAGCCGCTGGGGCTGAAGGTGGCCTATGCCCCGGCCGGCATCGTGGTGGCGCTGACCTTCATCGGCCTGCCCTTCGTGGTGCGCACCGTGCAGCCGGTGCTGCACGACCTCGACCGCGAGGTGGAGGAAGCCGCCGCCACCCTGGGCGCCGGCCGTGCCCGCACCCTGGCGCGGGTGATCCTGCCGGCGCTGTCGCCGGCGCTGCTGACCGGGTTCGCGCTCGCCTTCGCCCGTGGGGTCGGCGAGTACGGTTCGGTCATCTTCATCGCCGGCAACATCCCGCGGGTGTCGGAGATCGCGCCGCTGCTCATCGTCATCCGGCTGGAGGAGTTCAACTATGCCGGGGCGACGGCGGTGGCGGTGATCATGCTGACGCTCAGTTTCGTCATCCTGCTGCTCCTCAACCTGATCCAGGCCTGGAGCCGCGCCCGCATGGAGAAGGGCTGACCATGGCGACCCTGTCCACCAGTCCCGCCGCTCCCGCCGCTCCCGCCGCCCCCGCCGCCGCGTCCCGCCGGTTGCGCTCGCCGGTGAGCGAGTCGGCGACGGTGCGGGCGCTGCTGATCGCCGGCGCCCTGCTGTTCCTGCTGCTGTTCCTGGCGCTGCCGCTGGTGGTGGTGTTCGTCGAGGCGCTGCGGGCCGGCGTCGGTACCTATCTGTCGGCGCTGACCGAGCCCGACGCGGTGGCGGCGATCCAGCTGACGCTGCTGGTGGCGGCCATCGCGGTGCCGCTCAACGTGGTGTTCGGCCTATGCGCCGCCTGGGCGGTGGCGAAGTTCGAGTTTCGCGGCAAGAGCCTGCTCATCACCCTGATCGACCTGCCGTTCTCGGTGTCGCCGGTGATCGCAGGGCTGATCTACGTGCTGCTGTTCGGTGCCGCCGGCTGGTTCGGCCCCTGGCTGACGGCGCAGGGGGTGCAGATCATCTTCGCGGTGCCGGGCATCGTGCTCGCCACCATCTTCGTCACCCTGCCGTTCGTGGCGCGGGAACTGATCCCGGTCATGCAGCAACAGGGCAGCGATGACGAGGAAGCCGCCCTGTCGCTGGGCGCCAGCGGCTGGCGTACCTTCCTGACCGTCACCCTGCCCAACGTGAAGTGGGGGCTGCTGTATGGCGTGCTGCTGTGCAACGCCCGCGCCATGGGCGAGTTCGGGGCGGTGTCGGTGGTGTCCGGCCACATTCGCGGCTTCACCAACACCATGCCGCTGCACGTCGAGATTCTCTACAACGAGTACAACTTCGCCGCCGCCTTCGCCGTCGCCTCGCTGCTGGCTGCCCTCGCCCTGGTCACCCTGGTCCTCAAGACCTGGCTGGAAGGGCGGGGGGCGGGCGGCCGTGCCGGCCATTGATGGAGTCAGTCCCATGCAGATCGAGGTTCGCGGCATCCGCAAGGCCTTCTCCGGCGCCAATGCCGCCGCCGCCCTGGACGACATCGCCCTGACCGTGCGGTCGGGGGAACTGCTGGCGCTGCTCGGCCCGTCGGGGTCGGGCAAGACGACGCTGCTGCGGGTCATCGCCGGGCTGGAGTTCCCCGACGCCGGCGAGATCCTGTTCGACGGCGCCGATGCTTCCCGCCGCACCGTGCAGCAGCGCAACGTCGGCTTCGTGTTCCAGCATTACGCCCTGTTCCGCCACATGACGGTGCTCGACAACGTCGGCTTCGGGCTGGCGGCGCGGCCGCGCGCCACCCGGCCGCCCAAGGCTGAAATCCGCCGCCGGGCCGAGGAGTTGCTGGCCCTGGTGCAGTTGCAGGGGCTGGAGCACCGCTATCCGGCGCAGCTGTCGGGCGGCCAGCGGCAGCGGGTGGCGCTGGCCCGCGCGCTTGCCATCGAGCCGACGGTGCTGCTGCTCGACGAGCCCTTCGGGGCGCTGGACGCCAAGGTGCGCAAGGACCTGCGGCGGTGGCTGCGGCAGCTGCACGACCGCACCGGCCACACCAC
This sequence comes from Pseudomonadota bacterium, assembly GCA_023396465.1. Lineage (GTDB taxonomy): Bacteria > Pseudomonadota > Alphaproteobacteria > Rhodospirillales > Rhodospirillaceae > Caenispirillum. The sequence continues at coordinate 1,530 of JAEWWF010000345.1, read as the reverse complement.
CGTCTTCGTCACCCACGACCAGGAAGAGGCGCTGGAGCTGTCCGACCGCATCGCCATCATCAACCGGGGCCGGCTGGAGCAGATCGGCACGCCGGGCGAGGTCTACCTGCACCCGGCCAATGCCTTCGTGTTCGAGTTCCTGGGCGCCGCCAACGTGCTGCCGGTGGAGGTGCGCGACGGCCGCGCCTTCGTCGACGGCTGCCCGGTGCCGGTGGCCGAAGGGGTGGCGGCGGGCGACGGCCGCTACACCCTGCACGCCCGCCCGCACGACCTGGTGCCGGCGGCGGAGCGTCAGGCCGCCGGTCTGGTGGGGGTGACGGAGCTGGTGCGGGTGTCGCCCGGCCTCGTGCGCGTCGACATGAAGGTTGGCGGCCTGCCGCGCCCCATCGAGCTGGAACTGCCCATGCAGGCGGAGGCGTGGTCGGACCTGCGGCCGGGCCAGCCGCTGCGGGTGCGCATCGACCGCTACCGCCTGTTCGCGGCATGAGACGGAGCGGCGGCTTGCGGCGGACCGGCGGTTGAGCGAGGCTTGGGCTCCCACCGCCCGGACCCGGCCATGACCACCGATCAGATCCTCATCCTCGCGCTGCTGCTGGCGACCCTGGTCGCGCTCGCCGCCCACCGCTGGCGTCACGACGTGGTGGCGGTGGCGGCGCTGCTGGCCGGGGTCGGGCTGGGGCTGGTGCCAGCGACGGAAGCGTTCTCCGGCCTCGCCAATCCGGCGGTGGTGACGGTGGCCGCCATCCTGGTGCTGGGGCGGACGCTGGTCGGCATGGGGGCGCTGGATGCCTTCGCCGCCCGCATCGGCGCCCTGCCGGTGGGGCAGACTGGGCTGATGGCGGTGCTGTGTGCCGCAGCCGCCTTCTTCTCCGCCTTCATGAACAATGTCGGCGCCCTGGCGCTGATGATGCCGGTGGCGCTGGCGGTGGCGGCGCGGCGCGGGCTGTCGCCGGGGCTGGTGCTGATGCCGGTGTCCTTCGCCACCCTGCTGGGCGGCATGACCACCCTCATCGGCACGCCGCCCAATCTGCTCATCTCCCAGTTTCGCGAGCAGGCCATTGGCGAGCCCTTCGCCATCTTCGCCTTCACCCCCTATGCCCTGCCGGTGGCGGTGGCCGGGGTGGCGTGGCTGGCGCTGGCCGGCTGGCGGCTGCTGCCGGAAACCGCCTTCGCCGCCGCCGATCACCGCCCCGACTTCGAGGTCGGCCACTATCAGACCGAACTGAGGGTGCCGCCCGGATCGCCGCTCATCGGCCGCAGCCTGCCGGAGGTGGGGGACGATCTCGCCATCCACGGCGTGCTGCGCGCCGGCGCCCGCCTGTTCGCCCGCCCCGGCGCCATTGTGCTGGCGGCTGGCGACATCCTGCTGGCGGAGGCCGATCTCGCCACCCTGGAGCGGCTGGTGGCCGAGGGCGTGGTCGCCCTGGGTTCGGTGGCCGAGCCGGCGGAATTCGCCGAGGCGGTGGTGACGCCGGGGTCGGTGGTGCTTGGCAGCGCGCTGGGCGCCCTTTATGCCGAGGACCGCTGGGG
>JAEWWF010000322.1 GCA_023396465.1 Pseudomonadota bacterium | reverse complement strand
GACCTCTACCGTGGCGAGGCACCGCGCGCCGCCCTGCTGGTGGTGCCCGGCGCCGCCGAGGCCGGTCGCCGTGACGTGCGGCTGGTGGCCTTCGCCGCCGACCTCGCCCGCGCCGGCTTCCTGGTGATGGTGCCGCAGCTGGCCGGCAGCGCCCCCTTGCGCGTCTCCGCCGCCGATGCCGACGCGGTGGCCGAGCGGTGACGGTGCTGGCGGATACGGCGGGCGTGCCGGCGGTGGGGGTGGTGGGCGTCTCCTACGCCGCCGGTCCGGCCCTGCTGGCGGCCCTGCGGCCGGAGGTGAGCGAGCGGGTGGCCTTCGCCCTGGTCATCGGCGGCTACCACGACATCACCGCCGCCGTCACCTACATGACAACCGGCCTCTACCGTGCCGCCGGCGACCCGGCGTGGCGGTCCGGGCCGGTGGAGCAAAGCGCTCGCTGGCTGTTCCTGCGCACCAATGCCGACCGAGTGGGTGGCGACGGGCCCGACACCTCCACCCTCGCCGCCATCGCCACCCGCCGCCTGCGCGACCCGGTGGCGCCGGTGGATGATCTGGTGTCGACCCTGGGGCCAGCGGGCATGGCGGCGTGGCGCCTGCTGGTCAACGACGAGCCGGATCTGGTGCCCGCCCTGCTGGCCGGCCTGCCGCCGGCCTTGCGCGACGAGGTGGCGGCGCTCGACCTGTCAGGGCGCGACCTGACGGCGCTGCGGGCGCGGCTGATCCTCATCCATGGCCGCGACGACCCCATGGTGCCCTTCACCGAAAGCCAGGCCCTGGCCGCCCGCCTGCCGCCGGGGCAGGCGCGGCTGTATGTGGTCGACGGGCTCAACCACGTCGATGTCGGCGACCTCGGCCTCGGGGACATGGCGACGCTGCTGCGCGCGGTCTATCGGCTGCTGGCGGAGCGCGACGCCGCGCCCCGCCCGCCGGAGACCAGCGCCACCCAGCGATGAGCGGGAAACCTCGCTGGGTGGATAACGCCCTCAGGCTTGCAGGATGAAACGGGAGAAGGTGTCTGAAATATTCAATTCGGCCTGATCGATGACATCCTCGATGGCCTTTTTGCGCGCCCGCGCGTCGCCACCTTCCATGGCCTCCTTGTACGCCTTGCGGACGGTGCCCGGCAGGTTCAGTTCCTTCTTGGAGCCGGTCGCGACATAGAGGTCATAGTGCTTCTTCATGGTCTTGTCGTCGGTCTTGATTGTCTTGGTGGCGAGCAGGAAATCAAGGTTTTCCATGGAATATTCCTTCTTCAGGAACTCCAGGAACATCCCAGACAGCACGCCGTCCTTCATCACGTCCTTCCAGGTATTGCAGCGGTCGAGGCGGACGTAGGCGGTCATCAGCTCGTCGAACTGCTCCAGGGTGATACCCTTGGTGGCAGCGAGGTGATAGTCCCCGGCCGTCTTGGCGATGGCGCCCGCCGCTTTGGCGACGGAAGCCCCGAACACCTTGATCTTGGCCGCCTTGGCCTCGGTCTTCTTGGCGGTGGCGCGGGCGATGTCGAGGGCGGCGGCGAAACGGTCCACCGTCTTCAGTTCCTTCTGGGCAGCGGCCTTAGCTTTCTCGATCTGGTTGCGGTTGGCCTTGCGCAGCGAAGCGGTGTCGAACGCCTTCCAATCAATGGCGCCATGAGCCGACTCGCAATCCTTCAGAGCCTCGCCGAGCCCGGTCTTGCCGAGGATCTTGCCGATATTGCCCTTCTTCTGCTGCCAGTCCTTGTTGGTCAGGACAGCCGGATACTTCCCCAAAATGGCAGGAATGCCCACGATTTCCCCCTTGCGAATTTCCATGCATGAAACGGCGGGCGCTCCCCCAGAACACCCGCGGCCCCATCCAATATCGCAAGGATCAGCGAACGGGAACACCCCTGCGTTGACACGGCAGGGCAACCGGGGTGCGGCGGCATTCGCTGGGGGTCAGGCCGTACAGGCGCTTGAAGGCGGTGGCGAAGTTGGCGGCGGAGCCGTAACCGGCCATCAACGCCACCTCGGTGACCGAGGCAGCGTCCTGTTCCAGCAGCCGGCGGGCGCGGTCCATGCGCAGGCGGCGCAGATGATCGCCCACCGACAGACCAAGCACGTCCCGGAACAGGCGCTGGAGCGTGCTGACGCTCACGGCAGCATGGCGGGCGACGTCGGTCAGCGACAACGGCTCGTCCAGATGGGCCTCGATATAGGAGCACGCCGCCGCCACCCGAGCCTCCGCCCGCACCGGCCGGCCACCACCCCCTGAACGACAGGTGCCGTCGATGGCCCGGAAGGCACGGCCGAGGATTTCCAGGGCCCGGCTTTCCTGGAACAGCTCAGCCGCCAGCCCCTCGCCATCGGGACCGCCGTCAATCATCCGGGCCGCCAGTTGGGCGAGGTCATGGCCGAGCGGCCAAGCCAGCGCCGCGCCATGATCGGCGGCCAGTTGCCGCACCAGATGGTCGCCCCCCGCCATGTCCCCGGCCTCCTCCAGCCAACCGGACGGGATGCGCAGACAGACCTTGCGCATACGCTGGCCGCGCACCCCGCGCCGCTCGAACAGGTCGGGATCGGTGGTGGTGTAGAGAAAGCCCGACGGCAGAGCGGCGCCGCCGCCACTCGGGCAAGCCCCCACCTCATGGTGACGGCCGGCGATGGAGACCCCCACTCGCCCCTCCAGGAACAACGAGATGGTCATTCCCGGCCCCACCGTCGTCTGGGTGGTCAGGTCGTGCAGATCGACGGCATCGCTCATGTGCAGGGTCAGGCCGCAGCGCAGCGCCCGCACGCTGAAGCGGCCACGCAACGCCGCCTCTTCGGGCCGCAGATGAGGGGCGATCAGCCGCACCCCGTCATTGATGCGGGTGCCGGCGATGTCGATGAACGAAACGGTGCCGGGCTGAGCCCTATTCGCCACTGGCCCCATGGTTGCGGTTCCTCCATCGCACTTTGACCGTCGCCCAAACACCTTTGACCGGCGCGCAAACGCCCCTGCCACGGAAAAGCCCTATACAGGGTAATGACGGCACGCCATTGTGCGCGGCTAGCATGAGAATGCAAATCATTATTATAAAGACGCGTAGCGGACCAGCGAGGACAGAGGGATGAAGGACGTGAGTGGCAAAGGCGGCGCGGGCCGCCTGTCGATCCTGGTGACGACGACGGCCCTGGTATCGGCCGCCGCGGCGGGGGCGGCATCGGCGCAGCAGGCAGGCACGACGGCCGCCGCCGATGCACCGGTCAGCCTGCGCCCGATCGCCATCGAGGACACCCGGCCGGAGCCGGCCGGCTCCATCCGGCTGTCGGTGGAGGACATCGAGCGCGAGCAGCCGCAGACCCTGCGCGACCTGTTCCGCGACCAGCCGGCGGTGACCATTTCCAGCGGCAGCGCGGTGGCGCAGAAGCTGTATGTCCACGGCATCGCCCAGAACAAGCTGAACGTGACCATCGACGGCGCCCAGCAGCGCAACAACGTCTGGCACCACAACGGCAACCTGTTCCTTGATCCCGGCCTGCTGAAGAGCGCCGAGGTCAACCCTGGCGTGGCGCCGGCCGATGCCGGGCCGGCGGCGCTCGGCGGCACCGTCGCCTTCGAGACCAAGGACGCGGCCGATCTGCTGCTGCCGGGCCGCACCTATGGCGGCCGCCTGACCACCAGCTACGACACCAACTCGGAAACCGCCCGCGCCACCGCCGCGGGGTTCGCCGCCGTGCAGGGGTTCGACCTGCTCGGCATGGTCACGCGGGCGGAGGGCGACGATTACCAGAACGGCGCCGGCGACACCGAGCGCGGCACCGGCACCAACCTGCTCAACGGTCTCGCCAAGCTGGGCTACGAGGCGCCGTCGGGTCACAAGGTGAAGGTCTCGGCCGAATACCTGAACGACGACACGGTGCGCCGCCTGCGGCCCAACATGGGCTTCGTCACCAATGAGTTGAACCGCAATGACCTGACCCGCACCACCTTCACCGCCGCCTATGAAACCACGGCGCCGACGCCGCTGTTCGACCCCGAGGTATCGGTCTACTACAACCTCTACGACCTGAAGCGCCCCAACGAGAGCGGTTACGTCCGTCCCTCCGGCGACTTCAACTCGGAAGTGAAGACCATCGGCGGCAAGGTGCAGAACACCTTCCTGATCCCCATGGGCAACCTGACCGTGGGCACCGACTTCAGCCACGACGACATCAGCATCGAACGCTTCCACTTCGCCACCGACGTCGGCGAGGAGATCACCAACGCCGGCCTGTTCGCCCAGGCGCGGGTGTCGCCGGTGGATCGCCTGACCATCTCCACCGGCCTGCGCGGCGACATCCAACGCTATGAATCCGTGGACGGCCAGACCTTCGAGAACGCCGGCCTCAGCCCCAACATCTCCGCCGATTACGGCCTCACCGATTGGCTGACGGTGTTCGGCGGCTACAGCTACGTGTGGGGCGGCCTGGAGCCGTCGGAAACCGCCCTGTTCCACGCCCGAGACTATACGTATGCCGATGACCTGGACCCGGTGACATCGCACAACGTGCGGGTCGGCGCGCGCACCGAATATCAAGGCTTCGGCTTCGAGGCGACCTACTTCCACACCCTGATGCGCAACCCGATGGAGTACAATTTCACCACCAGCCAGCGCATCAACGGACCGGACCTGGAAAGCCGGGGCGTCGACCTGATCGCCTCCTACCGCACCGACAACGCCGGGATCAGCGCCAAGTACACCCACACCGACATCACCTATGGCGACCGCATCGCGCTGCCCGGTGACTACTACCAGGGCACCGCCATCGGCGACATGATCACCCTGTCGGGCCACTACACCTTCACGCCCATCGGGCTGACGGTCGGCGCCTCGACCGAAATCGCGCTCGACTTCGAACACGACGATCTGCGCGCCAACGGCTATGAGGACATGGACGGCTACTCGGTGGTCGATCTCTACGTCGAATGGGCGCCGCCGTCGCTGGCGCCGTATCTGACCCTGCGGGCGGAGGCCAACAACGTCTTCGACGCGGATTACTACAGCCGCTCCACCTACAGCCAGACGGCGCGCGTGAACCCGGTCTATGATCCCGGCCGCTCGTTCCTGGTCTCGTCCGTCATCCGCTTCTGAGATCCAACCACCGGCCGGCCCGTTGCGCACGGGCCGGCCGGTCCTGTTTTTTGTCCGGGAGACACATCCACGTCCGACGCGATGCTGACCAGCAGCGCCCGCGCCGAAACCCCCAACGCCGCCCGCTACCTCGGGCAGCTGTGCAAGCACTTCGCCCACAAGATCACCGTCGACTACGACGGCGAGGCCACCCCCGACCACGGCACCGCTCACTTCCCCTGGGGCACCTGCCGCATGACCGCCACGGACAAATCCCTCAGTCTGGAGGCCCGCGCCGACAGCGCCGAGGGCCTGGGGCGCATCCGGGCTGTCATCGATGACCATCTCGGCCGCTTCGCCTGGCGCGAGAAGCTGGCGCTGGAGTGGACCACGGCGTAGGATTCGCGGGCCGCCACCAGTCCTGGGGCAGAGGAGCCGCCATCTTCGCAACCACAAGATGCGCCCCGCGTTCCTCGACAGTGCCAAGACCGCAGCCTGGAGCAACGCCCGTGGTGCTTTCCCGGTGCCCCCATCCGCCCCACCCGACCCATCACCGCCTCGGCGCCGCGACGGCGGTGATGGTCGCCGTTCTGGCCCTCGCCGCCTGCGATGATGGCGCCAGCGCCGAGCAGGCGGCGGCGGCGGAACCCGAGGCCCGCCCGGTGCGGGTTTTGACGGTGAAGCCCCATGCGACCACCGAAGTCCGCCACTTCCCCGGCCGGGTGCAGGCGGCGCAGGCGTCGGAGGTGTCGTTCCAAGTGTCCGGCAAGCTGGCGGACTTCCCGGTGCGCGAAGGCTCCACCGTCGAACAGGGGGAGGTGATCGCCGCCCTTGATCCCACCGACTATCGGATCGCCGTGCGCGAGGCGGAGGTCCAGGTGGACCGGCTGGCCAAGGATCTGGAGCGCAAGCGCATCCTCCGCGCCGACGGGCATGTGGCCCAGGCGGTGCTGGACGAAGCCCAGGCGCAGTACGATCTGGCGGCGGCGCGGCTGGATCAGGCGCGGCAGAACCTCGCCTACACCACCCTCACCGCCCCGTACCGGGCGCTGCTCGCCTCGCGGCTGGTGGACACCTTCACCAACATCCAGGCCGGCCAGCCGGTGGCGCTGCTTCAGGACGTGTCCACCCTCGACGTGCGGGTGAACGTGCCCGAACGCCTGATGGCCCAGGTTCAGCACGACGACGTCGCGCGCATCACCGCCACCCTGTCCGCCCGCCCGGATCGCCGCTTCCCGCTGACGCTGAAGGAAGTGGCGACCGAGCCCGACGCCCAGACCCGCACCTACCCCGTCACCTTCACCATGACGCCGCCCGATGACATCGCCGTGCTGCCCGGCATGTCGGCGACGGTGACCGCCGAAGTGACCGAACCCGGTGCCGGCAGCATCCGCGTTCCGGCCGGCGCCCTGGTGGCGACGGCGGACGGCAGCTTTCAGGTCTGGGTGGTGGATCCGCAGGACAAAACGGTACAGCCGCGGCCGGTGCGCCCCGGCACCACCGCCGGCAATGAGGTGATCATCCTCGACGGCCTCAGCGGCGGCGAGACCATCGTCTCCGCCGGCGCCAGTTTTCTCGCCGAGGGCCAACGGGTCCGGCCGCAGCCGCCGGCCCGGCAACCCTGACCACGGAGACCGCGTCGCATGGACATCGCCCGCGCCTCCATCGAGAAGCCGGTCAACACCTGGCTGATCATCCTCATCTGCCTGTTCGGGGGTCTGTGGGGCCTGCTCACCCTCGGTCGGCTGGAAGACCCGGCCTTCACCATCAAGGAAGCGGTGGTCAGCACCGCCTACCCCGGCGCGTCGCCGCGCGAAGTGGAGCAGGAAGTCACCGACCAGTTGGAAACCGCAATCCAGCGCATGCCGCAGGTGAAGGAGGTGCGATCCCGCTCCTCCGCCGGCCTGTCGCAGATCACGGTGGAGATCCAGGACAGCTACGACGGCGACAGCCTGCCGCAGGTGTGGGACGAGTTGCGCCGCAAGGTCAACGACACCCAGAGCACCCTGCCGCCCGGGGCTGGCCCTTCGGTGGTCAATGACGACTTCGGCGACGTCTTCGGCCTCTACTACGCCCTCACCGCCCCGGACTACAGCCGCGCCGACCTGCGCGACTTCGCCCGCACCCTGCGGCAGGAACTGCTGCAAGTGCCCGGAGTGGCCAAGGTCAGCATCGGCGGCCTGCACGAGGAGCGTATCTTCGTCGAAATCCCGCAGTCTGTCCTGACCCAACTGGGCATACCGCCGACCACCATCGCCGATGCCCTCCAGGTGCAAAACGCCGTGGTCGACAGCGGCGCCATGCGGGTCGACGACGCCTATGTGCGCCTCGCGCCCTCCGGCAGCTTCGGGTCGGTGGAGCGGATCGAGAATCTTTACCTCAGCGCCGGCACCGGCGCCACCATCCGCCTCGGCGACATCGGCCGCGTCACCCGCGGGTACGAGGAGGTGCCGCAGAGCATGGTGCGCCACAACGGCATCCCCGCCGCCACCGTCGGCATCTCGGCCCAGAGCGACGCCAACATCGTCGAGGTGGGCGACGCGGTGGAGGCCCGCATCGACGCCATCCTGCGCGACCTGCCGGTGGGCGTGTCGCTGCACCCGATCTATGAACAGCACACGGTGGTGGACGAGGCCGTCAGCGGCTTCATCATCAACCTGGCAAGCTCCATCGCCATCGTCATCCTGGTGCTGTGCCTGGCCATGGGCTGGCGCGGCGGCGTGGTGGCCGGCGGCTCGCTGCTGTTGACGGTGCTCGGCACGCTGCTGCTGATGAAGGTGTTCGGCATCACCATGCAGCGGGTATCGCTGGGGGCGCTGATCATCGCCATGGGCATGCTGGTGGACAACGCCATCGTCATCGCCGAGGGCATGCTGGTGCGCATGCGTCGGGGCATGGCCGCCACCGATGCCGCCAGCGAGATCGCCGGCCAGACCCAGATCCCGCTGTTGGCGGCGACGGTCATCGGCATCCTGGCGTTCTCCGGCATCGGCCTGTCGAACGACTCCACCGGCGAGTACACCTTCTCGCTGTTCGCCGTCATCGGCCTGTCGCTGCTGCTCAGCTGGCTGCTGGCGGTGACGGTGACGCCATTGCTGGCGGCTTACCTGTTCCGCGTCCGCACCGACCTCGACCCCGACCGGCCGGAAGCGCCGCTGCTGCGCCTGTACCGCGACGGCGTCGGGCGGGCATTGCGTCACCGCGCGCTGACGGTGGCGTCGCTGGTGGTGGCGACGGTGGCGGCCGCCTTCGGCTTCGGCTTCGTCAGCCAGTCGTTCTTTCCCGACAGCGCGACACCACTGTTTTACATCGACTACTGGCGCGAACAGGGAACCGACATCCGCGCCACCGCCGCTGACATGGAGGACATCGAACGTCATCTGCGCGGCCAGGACGGGGTGACGGCGGTCTCCACCTTCATCGGCGCCGGCGCCGACCGCATGATGCTCACCTACGCACAGGAACGGCCAAACGGCGCCTACGGCCAGTTCATCGTGCGAGTGGACGATGCCGGCCGCATACCGGCCCTCTCCCGCGAGGCCCTGCGGTGGATGGCGGAGAGCTTTCCACAGGCGGAGGCGAAGATGCAGCGGGTGCGCCTCGGCCCCGGCGGCGGCGCCCGCATCGAGGCCCGCTTCTCCGGCCCCGACCCGGTGGTGCTGCGCCAGCTGGCGGCGGAGGCCGAGGGCATCTTCCGCGCCGAGCGCCTCATCAACGTCCGCCACGACTGGCGCCAGCGCGAACTCATCATCGTGCCGGAAATGGCCGAGGACCGCGCCACCGCCGCTGGCGTCAGCCGTCGCGACATCGCCGACGCCCTGGCGGTGGCGACCGAAGGGCGCCGCGCCGGCCTCTACCGCGAGGGCGACCGCCTGATTCCCATCGTGCTGCGCGCCCCGGAGGAGGAACGCCATGGCACCACCGACCTGCGCGACCGCCAGGTGTGGGCGCAGGCGGTACAGTCCTACGTGCCGATGACCGAGGTGGTGAACGGCTTCCGCACCGACCAGGAAGACGGCCTCATCCGCCGTCTCGACAAGGCCCGCACCATCACCGCCCAAGCCGACCCGCCCTATGACGCCAATGCCGCCGCCGCCTTCGAGCGCCTCCGCCCGCGCATCGAGGCGATCCCGCTGCCCGAGGGCTACCGGCTGGAGTGGGGCGGTGAACATGAAAGCTCCTCCGACGCCCAAGGCTCGCTGGCGGGCGGCGTGCCGCTCGGCTTCCTCGCCATGGTGCTGATCACTGTCGCCCTGTTCGGCAAGGTGCGGCAGCCGCTCATCATCTGGCTGTGCGTGCCCATGGCCATCTGCGGCGTCACGGTGGCGCTGCTGCTGTCGGGGCAGCCGTTCGGGTTCATGGCGCTGCTCGGTTTCCTCAGCCTGTCGGGCATGCTGATCAAGAACGCCATCGTGCTGGTGGACGAGATCGACCTGCGCATCGGCGACGGGCACGCCCGCCACGCCGCCATCATCGACGCCAGCGTCAGCCGCTTCACGCCGGTGCTGCTGGCGGCGGGAACCACCATCCTCGGCATGGTGCCGCTGCTGTTCGACGTATTTTTCTCGGCGATGGCGGTGACCATCATGGGCGGCCTGACCTTCGCCACCCTGCTGACGCTGGTGGCGGTGCCGGTGTTCTACGGCCTGTTCTTCCGCATCCGGGAAGACGAGGCTTAGGAAGGCAGTCCGGTCGCTCCGGCCAACGAAAAACCGGGCCGGTGCGGCACCGACCCGGTTATCCGTTGCCTTGAGCGGCCCGACTGGGTCAAGCGCAGCGGCGCACCGGCTCCGCCGTCACGGCCTCATGGCCGCGCAGGCGGGCCCGCGCGCATTCCACATGCGCCCATACCATCGATGGCGTCAGACCATCCCGCCGCATGACCAGCCGCACCACGTCGTCGGCCATCAGTTCATGCAGCGGCGGTTCCGTCCCGGCCTTTCCATAACGCCCACTCACGGCACTGTCCCTCCCCGGACTTGGCTGGTTTGCCGCCGCACCATAGCGCGCGACAGGGACCCTTTTATGACGCCTGCATTTTTTGTTGATGACGTCCGGGCCGACGGTGCCTCCCTGGAACCGCGACGGAACCGCCCGAACGTTGCCCCCAGGCGGCGTCCCCTGCCTGGATGCGGGCAATGAAACACCCGGTCCCCCGCATAGTTCCAGCAGGCTTGAAAAAAATTGCGCGTGCAAAACTCTTTGGAGACTCTCCCCGTCGGTTGTGGCGACGCGCACCACCCTGCGCGGCTGTCCCTAAGGCGCGTTGCGGCCCTCCTGCATCCGCCGGGTCTCCGCCGGCCACTGGGCCTTGATGTAGGCAAGCACCGCCCAGATTTCGCGATCGGTCAGCACCTCCTCGAAAGCCGGCATGTTGGAGCGGTAGCCGGCGGGGGCGAAATGCTCGATGCCGTGCTTGGTGATGTCGAACAGCTGCTGGTCGGGGTGATGCCAGGTGTGGCCGCTCTCATCATGGGGCGGCGCCGGCAGGGTGCCGTCGGCGGCGCGGGTGCGCCATTCGGGCTCGCCCTCCAGCTTGGCGCCGTGGCAGGAGGCGCAGTGGGCGGCGTAGACCTCGCCGCCGAGCGCCACCAGGGCGGCATCGCCCGCATCGGCTCGCATCGGACGGCCCGCGCCGCCACCCATGGACCACCACGCCCACATGCCGACGACGCCAAGCACGGCCAGCAGCAGGCCGATGAGGACGACCTTCAGGAGGGGAGCGGGAGCATGGGCCATGGCGGCGATCCTGTGACTGGGGCGCGGGTGTCTCCCCCAATCCAGGATCACGGCGGGATGCTGTCAAGGGGGCGCGGGCCGCAGCCGGCGGTAAAGCGGGGTCAGTAGGGCCGGCAGGATGTAGATGGGGAACTGGCCGAGAGCGAAGTAGAGCGGCACGTCGGCATCGACGCCGGCCGGCAGCACCGCCAGCAGAAGGGCCATGTTGCAGTTGCCGCTCACCAGCCCGACGGTCAGCGCCGCCTGCCGGCCGGTGCGCCAGAACAGCGCCGCCCCCACCGCTTGGAGGCCAAGGTTGGCGGCGAAACTGCCGAGGATGATGAGCAGGGTGCGGGCCGGGTTGGTCAGCAGTTCGGCCGTCACCCCGTCCATGATGGCGATCGCGAACAGCACCAGGAAGACGACGGAGGCAGCGTCGATGCCCGGCCCCAGGGCCACCAGCCGCGCCCGCCCGAGCAGCCGCCGCAGCACCAGGGCCGCGCCGACGCTGCCGGCCACCAGCCCGGCCAGGCGGGCCATCAGTTCCCAGGTCGGGATGTCGAGCGGCAGGTGGGCCAGCAGGTCGGCCGCCCACGGCGCCGTCAGCGGCATCAGCAGGGTCGATCCCACCACCACCACCAGCGCCAGCGAGGCATCGAGGCCGAGCAATACCGCCAGCGCTGGCGACGACATGATGGGCGCCGAGGCCGCCATCAGGATAACCGCCGCCTGCAATCCGGGAGAGATGGGCAGCGCCGCCACCACCAGCGCCACCGCCGCCGGGGCGCCGATCAGCACCCAGGCCAGCACCAGCCCGACGCGACCCGGCCGACGGCCGTAGGCCAGCACCGCCGTCCAGTCCATGCGCAGCATCGACAGCACCAGCAGCACCGCCACCGCCGGCGGCAGCAGCGGCCGCAGGGCCGCCGCCAAGTCCGGCAGGGCGAGGCCGGCGAACACGCTACCGGCCAGGAACCAGCGCGAATGGTGGACCAAAACGGCGGCGAACCTACCCATGGGGCGTCCGTCAGCCCATCATGACGCTGGGCAGGAAGGTGGCGATCTCCGGCACCGCCGTCACCAGCACCACCGCCAGCACCAAAAGCAGGAAGAACGGCAGCGCCGCCTTGGCGACATAGAGGATGTTCTTGCCCGTCAGTCCTTGCAGCACGAACAGATTGAAGCCGACCGGCGGGGTGATCTGACTCATCTCCACCACCAGCACCAGATAGACGCCGAACCAGATGCGGTCGATACCGGCCTGCTCGACCATGGGCATGATGACCGCGGTGGTCAGCACCACGACGGAAATGCCATCCAGGAAGCACCCCAGCACCACGAAGAACACCGTCAGCGCCGCCAGCAGCTCGAATTTGCTCAGTCCGAAACCGCCGATCCACATCGCCAGCTTGGCGGGAATGCCGGTGAAGCCCATGGCGACGGTCAGGAAGGCGGCACCGGCCAGGATGAAGGCGATCATGCAGCTGGTGCGGGTGGCGCCCATCAGGCCGTCCTTGAAGCTCTCCCACGTCAGCGAGCCGCCCAGCCAGGCGATGACCAATGCCAGCGCCACGCCGACGGCGGCGGCATCGGTCGGGGAGGCGATGCCGGAATAGATCGAGCCGATGACACCGGCGATCAGCAGCACCACCGGCATCAGGCCGAAGGTCCGGCGCAGCTTCTCCCGCCACGGCAGCGACGGCTCGGGCGGCGGCACGCGCGCCGGCTTCATCAGCGACCACACCATGATGTAGCCCATGAACAGGGCGATCAGCAGCACCCCCGGCAGCACGCCGGCGATGAACAGGCGGGCAATGCTCTCGTCGATGGCGACGCCGTAGACGATGAGGATGATCGACGGCGGGATCAGCAGTCCCAGCGTGCCAGAGCCGGCCAGGGTGCCGATGGTCATCATCGGGTCGTAGCCGCGCTTCTGGAGTTCGGGAATGGACATCTTGCCGATGGTGGCCGCCGTCGCCGCCGATGACCCCGACACGGCGGCGAAGATGCCGCAGCCGATGACGTTGACGTGCAGCAGCCGCCCCGGCAGCCGGTTCATCCACGGCGCCAGGCCGGTGAACATGTCCTGCGACAGGCGGGAGCGGAACAGGATTTCGCCCATCCAGATGAACAAGGGCAGCGCCGCCAGCGCCCACGAGTTGCTCGCGCCCCACACGGTGGTCGCCAGCACCTGGCCGACCGGGGCGGAGGTGAACAGCGCCAGGCCGATCCAGCCGACGCCGAGCAGCGACAGCGCCACCCACACGCCGGAGCCGAGCAACACGAACAGGGCGCCGACAAGGAACAGGGTCAGAAGAATCTCGGTCATGACAGGCGCGGCCCTTCAGCGGTCGGCGGGGGTTTCGTTGAAGGAGTCGGCGAGGTCCGCCTCCGCCTGATCGAAGCTCGGCATGCGGCCGGTGAGGATGCGCACCACCTCATCGGCGAAGGAAATGGTCAGCACGATCAGCCCGAGCGTCATGCCCGACTGCGGAATCCACAGCGGCATCGGCACCATGCCGAAGGACACGTCGCCGAACTGCCAGCTTTCCAGGGTCAGCGAGGCCGCCCACCAGGCGAAGTAGGCCGAGGCGACCAGCCCGAGCGCGCAGCACCACAGCTCGATCACCTTGCGCACCGCCGGGCGGGCGCCCTGGATCAGCAGTTCCACCCGGATGTGACCGCCGGCCCGCAGGGTGTAGGCGAGCGCCAGGAAGCTGGAGGCGGCCAGGAACCAGCCGGTGAAATCAGCGTAGGACGGCACCAGCAGGCCCAGCGCCTCGCCGGTGATCCACTGGCTGAGTTTGCTGATGATGTTGGCGACCACCTGGGCGAGCACCACCAGCGCGATCGCCACGAGGAACAGCGCCGCCAGCACGCCGCTTGCGAGATAGAGGGTGTCCAGGGCCTTGCGCATGGGCCGGGGGGATCCTGTGCTGCGGGGAGACGGAAAGCCGGAACGACGGCCGGAGCCGACCGGCCGCGCGCCCGGGGGGGACGGGCGCGTGGCCGGCGGCGGTCAGGCCGGCGTCAGTTGTTGCTGGCGCGGTAGGCGCCCAGCACCTTGGCGCCGTCGGCACCGGCGCTCTTGGCCCATTCGGAGGTCATGGTCTCGCCGATGTGGGCGAAGCCCTGCTTCAGCGCGTCCGACGGGGCCGCGACGGTCATGCCGTTGTCGGCCAGTTCCTTGGTCTTGGCCTCGGTCTCTTCCTTGCTCATCTCCAGGCCACGGGCTTCGGCGGCGGCGGCGGCCTCCAGCACGGCGTTCTGGGTGGCTTCGTCAAGGCGGCGCCACGCCTTGTCACTGACCACGATGATGTTGCGCGGCAGCCATGCCTGGGTGTCGTAGTAGTGCGAGACGTAGTCCCACGCCTTGGTGTTGGCGCCGGTGGACGGCGAGGTGATCATGGCATCGACGCGGCCGGTGGCGAAGGCCTGGGCCAGATCGGGCGCCTCCACCTGGGTCGGCACGGCGCCGGCCAGCAGCGCCACCCGCTCGGTGGCGTTGTTGTAGGCGCGGAACTTGATGCCCTTGAGGTCCGACATCTGGGCCAGCGGCTGCTTGGCGTAGATGCCCTGCGGCGGCCACGGCACGGTGTAGAGCACCTTCAGGCCCTGCTTGCCGAGCGCGTCCTCGACGGCCGGCCGGGCGGCTTCCCACAGCTTGCCGGACTGTTCATAGTCGGTGGCGAGGAAGGGCACGCTGTCGACGCCGAAGATGGGATTCTCGTTCTGCGCCTGCGACATCAGGAACTCGCCGATGGGCACCACGCCCGAGCGCACCGAGTTCTTGATTTCCGGGTGCTTGATGAGCGAGCCGGCGGGATGGACCTTGATGGTCAGCTGGCCGCCGGTCTTTTCCGCCACGTCCGCGGCGAACTTCTGGATGTTGAGGGTGTGGAAGTTGTTGTCCGGGTAGGGCGTCGGCATGTCCCACGCGGACTGCGCCAGCGCCGGCGCGGCGCCCAGAATGGCAGCAAGGGAAACGGCGGCGGCCACGGACCGGGTCCGCCCAGCGAGAGCACTCCACATGTTCGACCTCTTTCTTGTGATGATGGTAGAGGGGTGGAAAAAACTGTCGCCCGCCCGCAATATCCGAGTCAATGCCAGGGTTTTATAGCGACAGGACATAATCTTGAAGGAAGGGACGGAATGGCGCGCGGCATCGACTACGAGGTGATCGTCAAGGGCAACAACCTGAAGCTCCGCGAAGGCTTCCTGGCGCTTGCCAACGTCACCCTGATCCACACCCCGGATGGCCCGTGGCTGTTCGACTGCGGCCACTTCTCCAACCGCATCGGTCTGTTGAAGGGCTTGCAGCGGGCGGGGCTGGCGCCGGCCGACATCAAGGTGGTGTTCCTGAGCCATCTGCACTTCGACCACGCCAACAACATCGACCTGTTCCCGCAGGCCCGCGTCATCGTCAGCCGGCGCGAGTTCGACTACGCCGCCGCGCCGCACCCCGACGATATCCTCATCCCCTGGCTGATCCAGGAGCAGTTGCGCCGCCACGACCTGCACTTCGTCGACGGCGACGGCGACCTGGCGCCGGGCATCCGCCACATGGCCGCCCCCGGTCACACGCCGGGCCTCCAGGTGCTGGTGCTCGACACCGAGTCGAAGGGCACGGTGGTGCTGGCCGGTGACGCCATCAAATACGTGAAGGAGGTCATGGCCCGCCGCTGCGACATGGCCTTCGACACCGCCGCGAACGGCACCGCCTCCATCCGCCGTATCCTGGACATGGCCGACCGCATCGTGCCCGGCCATTTCCCCGAACTGCGGCGCGACGGCGACGCATGGCTGTGGGACGAGGCGGCAGAGTTGCCCCTTCTCATCCGCTGAACCGGCGCCGCGAAACGTCGCTGCGTGCATGGGTGGGAATGCCTTCCTCTCTTGCGCGTCTCGGCCATAATGAGAAATCGTTGACAAAATGTCCACGTCTTATGACGATCCTGTCAACGATCCACCGCTCATCAGCAGGAGCCCCAGCCGGCCATGACCGCCTCCCCCACGTCCGCCACCGCCCCGGTCGCCGCCCCGCCCGCCACCGGCCGCTGGCAGTTCTGGATCGACCGTGGCGGCACCTTCACCGACATCGTGGCACGCCGCCCGGACGGCTCGGTGGTGACCCACAAGGTGCTGTCGGAGAACCCGGAGCAGTACAAGGACGCGGCCCTGAAGGGCATCCGCGACCTGCTTGGCCTGGATGTCACCGCGCCGGTGCCGGCGGAAGCCATCGAGGCGGTGAAGATGGGCACCACCGTCGCCACCAATGCCCTGCTGGAGCGCAAGGGCGACCGCACCCTGCTGGTCACCACCCGCGGCTTCGCCGATTCGCTGCGCATCGGCTATCAGGCGCGGCCGCGGCTGTTCGACCGCAACATCCAGCTGCCGGAAATGCTCTACGAGCGGGTGGCGGAGATTGACGAGCGGGTGCGCGCCGACGGCACCGTCGAAACGGCGCTCGATCTGGAACAGGCGGAAACCGAGCTGAAGGCGGCCCATGACGCCGGCATCCGCGCCTGCGCCATCGTGTTCATGCACGGCTACCGCTACACCAGCCACGAGAAGCAGGTGGCCGACCTCGCCCGCCGCATCGGCTTCACCCAGGTCTCCACCAGCCACGGCGCCAGCCCGCTGATGAAACTGGTCGGCCGTGGCGACACCACCGTGGTCGACGCCTACCTGTCGCCGATCCTGCGCCGCTATGTCGATCAGGTGGCCGGGGAGCTGGGCGACGTGCGGCTGATGTTCATGCAGTCCAACGGCGGCCTGACCGACGCCCGCCTGTTCCAGGGCAAGGACGCCATCCTCTCCGGCCCGGCCGGCGGCGTGGTCGGCATGGTGCGCACCGCCGCCATGGGCGGGTTCGAGAAGATCATCGGCTTCGACATGGGCGGCACCTCCACCGACGTCTCGCACTACGACGGCGTCTACGAGCGGTCGTTCGAGTCGGTGGTGGCCGGCGTGCGCATCCGCGCGCCGATGATGAGCATTCACACGGTCGCCGCCGGCGGCGGCTCCATCCTGTTCTTCGACGGCAGCCGCTTCCGCGTCGGCCCCGACAGCGCCGGCGCCAACCCCGGCCCGGCCTGCTACCGCCGCGGCGGCCGTCTTGCCGTCACCGACTGCAACGTCATGCTGGGCAAGATCCAGCC
>JAEWWF010000320.1 GCA_023396465.1 Pseudomonadota bacterium | reverse complement strand
CACCCGCAGCAGGGTGGACTTGCCGGCGCCGTTGGGGCCGATGATGCCGGTCAGGCGGCCGGCCGGCAGGGACACGGACACCGCTTCCAGCAGGCGGCGGCCGCCGACGACCTCGACGGTGACGGCGCGGGCGGTGAGGGCGGTCATGGCAGCCTCCGGTTCAGGCGCAGCACGAGGACGAGGAAGAACGGCGCCCCGATCAGGGCCGTCACCACCCCCACCATCACCTCCTGGTTGGTCGGCAGCAGGCGGGAGACGATGTCGGCCGTCGCCACCAGGGCGGCCCCGCCCAGCGCGCTCGGCAGCAGCAGGCGGCGCGGCTCGTGGCCGACGAAGGGGCGCAGCATGTGCGGCACCACCAGCCCGACGAAGCCGATGGAGCCGGCAACCGCCACCGCCGCCCCCACCACCAGGGCGGTGCCGAGGATGACGGCGAGGCGCAGGCGGGTGAGGTCTATGCCGAGGGTCTGCGCCGCTTCCTCCCCCAGGCTGAGGGCATCCAGGCCGCGGCCGCTGGTCAGCAGCAGGGCACCGCCGACCAGCAGGAAGGGCAGCACCAAAATCACATGGTCCATGGAGCGGTCCTTCAGCGACCCCAGCAGCCACAGCAGCATTTCCGACAGGGCATAGGGGTTGGGCGCCAGGTTCAGCGCCAGCGAGGTCAGCGCCACCGCCAGGCTCGACACCGCCACGCCAGACAGAATGAGCGTCAGGCTGCCGGCGGTGCGGCGGGCGATCACCAGCAGGATGACGGTGGTCGCCGCCGCCCCCGCCATGGCCGCCATAGGCACCGCCCATTGGCTGACCGCGACAAGGCCGAAGTGGAAGGCGATGACGGCGCCAAGGCCGGCACTGGCCGACACGCCGATCAGCCCCGGTTCGGCCAGCGGGTTGCGCAGCAGGCCCTGCAAGGCGGCCCCGGCAAGCCCCAGCGCCGCCCCCACCTCCAGTGCCAGCAGCACGCGCGGCAGGCGCACCTCATGGACGATGGCGGCCAACCGGGCGTCCCCGAGCCCCAGCAGCGCCCCGGCCACGGCGGTGGGATCGTAGGCGACATAGCCGACCAGCAGACCGGCCACCGCCGCCCCGGCGGCGACGGCGGCCAGCACCAGCAGCAGGCGCCCTTGCGGCAGGGCGGCGGCGGTCATGGCGCCAGCTCCCGGTTCAGGCGCTCCGCCGCCTCGGCCAGGATCCAGCCGGCACAGACCCAGTAGGCGCCGGGCACATGGGCTTCCGGCAGGGCGGCGGCCCGACGGAGGAAGGCGGGATGGTTGCCGAAGCCGCCGTTCCTGCTGCGGTGGGGGCTTTCAAAGAAACTGGTCACGATCACCTCCGGCGGGGCGGCGATGAACCGCTCCAGGTCATAGCTGCTCCAGCCGCTCAGGCCCTGCTCGGTGGCCTGATTGCGCAGGCCGGCGGTGTCCATCAGGGTGGCGACGAAACTGCCGGCGGCGGCGGTGCCGCCATCGGGCCGCAGGTAGAGGCCGAGCCGTCCGCCGCCGTTGGGCGCGGCTTCGACGGCGGCGATCTTCTGCCGCACCGCCGCCACCAGCGCCTCGCCCCGTTCGGACTGGCCGAGGACGGCGGCGACCTCGCGGATGCTGGCGACGACGCTGTCCATGTCCTCCGCCAGCGGCAGGCGGATGACGGTGAGGCCGAAGCGTTCCAGCAGGGCGGCGGTTTGCGCTTCGCTCCAGGCATTGGTGATGACCACCTCGGCCCCGGCGGCGAGGTAGCCCTCGGCGCTCGGCCGCAGCAGGGGCAGACCGGCGGCGCGGTCGGCCAGCAGCGACAGCCAGGGCGAGGCGGCATCGGGCGACAGGGCGGCGATCTGCTCCGGCGCCGCCAGGGCCAGCACCATCTGATCGGCGCAGACGGTGGTCGAGGCGACGCGCGGCAACGCCTCGGCCGTTCGCGCCGGCGAAGCCATGACGGTGGCGGTCAGGACCGCCACCGTCGCCCCCAGGGTCAGGGTCAGCCGCCGCATGGGAAGCCGTGCGCCTGCCGGTCGCGCGGGTCGGGCGGCAGGCCGAGATACCGCTGGCGGAAGGTATCCCACATGGTCAGGCGGCTCCAGTCGGCCTCCCGGCGGATGCGGTCGCCGGGGTCGAGGAAGGGGTGGGGGAAGAACACCGTCAGCTGGTTTTCCCCCTGGCCGTTGAACAGCCGCAGTTGCCAGCCGCGCGGCCGGTCCTCGGCGGCCAGCACGCGCACCATCTCGGCCCGGCCGGTGCGGCGGATGCGGGCCATCTCGGCATCCACCGGCGAACGGCGGGTGCCCTTGTTTTCGCCGATGCAGACGTGAAAGTGCCAGGCGCCGAAGTCAACGGTGAGATAGCCGTCCAGCAGTCCCACCTTGCGCGGCGCGTTGGGGGCATGGATCTCGAACACGGCGCCCTGGATCAGGGTGCCGAACACCACCTGATCCCACCAGTTTTCAAACACGTCCTTCAGCACGGCGAACAGGAACGCCTCGTCGGTCGGCAGGGGGAAGACCTCCACCCGGCCGACACCGGGCTCCTCCACGATGGTCGATGCGGTCATGGCTGTGGTTCTCCTTTAGAACTTCACGGTGACGCCGGCGTAGGCCGAGCGGCCGGGGGTGTCGTAGCCAACCTCCTCCTCGTAATCGGCGTCGAACAGGTTCTCGACCCGGCCATGCAGGGAGATGCTGTCGGTGACGGCGTAGCGAAGGGCCAGATCGGCGGTCCAGAACTCGTCGCTGGACTCCCCGGAGTACCTGTTCTGCGTCTGGTCGCGGTAGCGTAGCGACAGGGTGGCATTGGCCTCCGGCACGAACTGCCAGCCGATGGCGGCGGTGGCCTGATGCAGCGGACGGTTGCGCAGGCGGACGTCGCGTTCGTCATCGACGGCGTTCTGCCAGGTGTAGGACAGGCTGGCGTCGACGGTCGGCAGCGGCTTGGCCGCCAGCGTCGCCTCGATCCCTTCCACCCGCGTGCGGTTGACGTTCACATAGCTGCCGCCGGAGCAGGCGGCGGAGGTCGGCGGCGTCCATTGCCAATCGATCTCGTCGCGGGTGCTGGTGCGGAAGTAGGTCACTCCGGCGGTCAGGCGGTCGCCGGCCAGTTCCTGGTCGATGCCGACGTCCCAGCCGCGGCTGCTTTCCGGGCGCAGCTCGGCGGTGCCGTAGCAGGGGTCGAAACGCTCGTAGAGGCTCGGCGTCTGCCAGGCGGTGCCGTAGCTGGCGCGCATCGTGGTGGCGGTCGGCTCGATGCGGTAGGCGGCGCCGAGGCGCCACGTCGCCTTGCTGCCGAACTCCTGGTGATCGTCGCCGCGCAGGGTGGCCGACAGATCGAGGCCGTCCAGAGGCGTGACGCCGAGGGTGGCGAAGGCGCCGGTCTTCCAGAAGTCGGCCTCCATGAACGGCGCGTCGGGGGCGAAGCCGGGGGTATGCTGTTCCATGCGCTCCTGGGTGGCGTCCAGGCCGGCTTCCACCGTCACCCGCTCGCTGGCCGCCCAGGTGGCGACGTAGTCGAGGCGGG
>JAEWWF010000247.1 GCA_023396465.1 Pseudomonadota bacterium | reverse complement strand
TCTCGCCCGGCAGCTTGCGGACGAAGCGTTGGATGGCGCCTTCCTTGCGCATGCCGATGACGCTGTCGTAGTCGCCGCACATGCCGGCATCCGACTGATAGGCGGTTCCGCCGGGAAGGATGGCATGGTCGGCGGTCGGAACGTGGGTATGGCTGCCCACCACCATGGTGACACGGCCGTCGCAGAAGTGGGCGATGGCGGCCTTCTCGCTGGTCGCCTCGGCGTGAACGTCGATGACGATGGCGTCGACGGCGGCGCGCAAGGGATGGCGGGCGAGTTCCGCTTCGAGTACCTGAAACGGGTCGTCCAGCGGGTCCATGAACAGCCGGCCCATGACCTGGATCACCAGCACCTTGCGGCCGCGTTCGGTGACGTGGATGACCGAGCCCCGCCCCGGCGTGCCGGGCGGATAGTTGGCCGGGCGGATGAGGCGCGGCTGTTTGTCGATGTAGGGCAGGATTTCGCGCTGGTCCCAGGCGTGGTTGCCGAGGGTGATGACATCGACCCCCATCTCCAGCATGTCCTGCACGATGCGGATGTTGATGCCGAAGCCGTGGGCGGCGTTCTCGCCGCAGACAATCACCGCGTCGAGCTTCAGCGACCGCCGCAAGGCAGGCAGATGCTCCTGCACGGCATCGCGGCCCGAACGTCCGACCACATCTCCCAGATACAGCAGTCTCATGCCAAATCCTTTCGCCTGTTCACCGCCAGCAGGCCGGTTTCGGTCGCGATGCCATCCAGCGGCTCGTCGTGGGCTTCCTCGGGCACCTGCGGCACCTCCTGCCCGGCATAGGCGACGCCGAGCGCCACCACCGGGCGGCGGCGGCGCAGCGCCTCCAGCGTGCGGTCGTAGAAGCCGCCGCCGTAGCCGAGGCGGCCGCCGGCGCGATCAAAGGCGACCAGCGGCACCAGCACCACGTCGGGGTCGGCAGGGCCGGCGGCAAGGGGGGGATGGCGGGTGCCGAAGGGACCGTCCTCCAGCGTCATGCCCGGCTGCCAGTGGCGGAAGTCCAGCGGCTCCGCACGGCCGACCACCACCGGCAGGGCGGCCCGACCGCCGCGCGCGATGATCGCCGCCAGCAGCGGCAGAACGTCGATTTCCTCCCGCATGGGCCAGAAGCCGGCCACCACCGCCGCATCGCGCACCGCCGGCACCGTCAGCGCCACGTCGCGCAGGGCGAGCGCCGCCCGCTCACGGCCAGCGGCAGCGGCCACCGCCGGACGTCGCGCCAGACACGCCGCCCGCAGGCGCTTTTTCGTGTCGGCGAGTGCTTCCATGGAACGGGACCGGCTGGCAGCGGAGGGAGGGAAGGGGAAGACAGAAAAGGGATGCGAAGCCACCCTGGCCGTCGGCTCTACGCGACCTCCACCTGGGCCACGAGCAACACGTGGGCGCCGTGTAGCAAGGCCACGGCCCTGCCAGGGACAGCTCCCAATTTTATATGTATAGCCCCCGGGAGTTGTGCGGCCTAACGCACCGGGCAGCCTCGCGTCCCTTACTTAGGACTGTTCGAGCCGGTCGGCAACGGTGGAAATGCGGTGGGCCACCAAATCCAGGGCTTCGACCACCTCGGACTCGGCCTGTTCGCGGGCTTCGCCGTCGCCGCGCAGGGCTTCCAACTCGCCGTGGGTGCCGGTCAGTTCATCGGCCACCGTCAGCGCGGTCATGACCAGCAGCAGCGTGTCGCTGACCATGCCGACATTGCGCACCAGATCGCGGGCGCGGGCATCGAGATAGTTGCCCAACTGCTCGATATGCGCTTCCTGGCCGTCGTCACAGGCGACGGTATAGGCGCGTTCGTTGATGGTGATGGTGACCTGTCCCACGCGATGCTTCCCTTGCCTCAGGCCTGTTCCAGCACAGCCCGCAGGCGGCCGATGGTGGTGTCGAGGCGGCCGGTGATGCGGCCGGAGGCATCCTTCAGGCGCTGATGCTCGCCGCGCAGGGCCGCCAGTTGATCGGCGAGGCGACCGCGCTCGGTTCGGGCCGCGGTCAGGTCGGCGGCCAGCCGCTCGGCATCGGCGCGCGCCGCCTGAAGTTCGGCGGCGATCTGCTCGCCGCGAGTCTGAAGGGCGGCAGCCGCCTCCACCCGCGTTCGCACCTGGGCCAGTTGTTCGGCCAGGCGGTCGCGTTCGGCGGTGACGGCGGCGAGGTCGCCTTCCAGCCGCTCCACCTCGGCCCGCACCGCCGCCAATTCGGCCGGATCGGCGCCGTCGGGTGCCCCAAGGGCAAGATCGTTGGCGAGGCGATCGCGTTCCGCCTGCACGTCGGCCAGTTCGGCCGCCAGATGCGCCGCCTCCGCCCGCGCCGTCGCCAACTCGGTGGCCAGCGCCCCGTCCGAGGTCATGGCGTGCTGGGCGGCCACCAGATCGGCGGCCAAACGGTCGCGTTCGGCCTGCACGTCGGCAAGCTCGGCATCCAGGCGTTCGGCTTCCGCCCGCACCGCCACCAGTTCGGCGGTCAGTTCGGCACGATCCTCGGCGATGGCGGTGCGATGGCTGTCGGCGAGGCGGGCATTCTCGGCCTGGGCGCGGGCCAGCTGATTACGCAGCGTTTCCAGTTCCGTGGACAGTCGGGCATTTTCGGCCGTCAGCGCGGCATCGGCGCCCTGGCGCTGCTCCAGGTCATCGGCGAGGCGCGAGGCTTCCTCGGCCAGCCGGTCGCGGTCCTCGACCAGCCGGCCGAGCTCTTCCTCGAAGGCGGCGGCACTGACGGAGGCGGCATCCTCCAGCCGCTGCACCGCCTCGATGAGAGCAGCAACCGCGCCGTCGACCCGCTTCAATTTATATATCGATAAGTCTTTCAAAGCCCTATCGCCGATTTCTTGAGTTGTGCATCAGAATATTCCGGCCTCTTGGGCGCGTCAACGGCTTAGAACTGGCGTTGACAGACCATCCGGCTGGGGTTTCCCTCCATCGACCATGAGTACCGCCGTCCCAGACCTCGCCCTGCCGCGTCTGATCGTTCATGCCCCGGTCCATGTGGCGGCGGCGGTCGCCGTTGGCGCGCCGGTCATCGTGCAGAGCCCACCCGACTGTCCGCTCCGTCAGGGAGTGTCGTGGTTCGCCGCTCTGGTGGCCGGGGTGCGGCCGCCGGTGCTGCCGGTTCTCGACTGCGGCGCGGCGCCGGGGCTGGCGCTGGCGGCCCTGCGTCTGGGGGTGCCGGTGGTGCGGATAGCGCCCGGCCCAGAGGTGCGGATAGCGCCCGACTCAGCACCGACGGCGCTGGCTGCCATCGCCGCCGAGATGGGTGCCAGGGTGGATACCACCGCGCCGACGGCGGTGCTCGATCTGTGGGGCGTGGCCGATCCGGTTGCCGCCTGTCGGCGCTTTCTCGCACTGGCGTAACGGCGCCGTCGTCGTTACAACGGGCGCCACCATTTCCTGTTTCATTCTTGCGTGAAGGCGTTTGCCCCCATGGCCGACCTCGACGACGACCTGCCCGATGACATCGACTTGGATGACGACGACGATGCCGAGGCGGACGAGGGGCCGGTGGAGGAGATCGAGCGCGAACCCTGCCGCCTCTACCTCATCACGCCGCCCCGTCTGGATGACGTCGCCGCCTTCGCCGCCGTGCTGGAGCGCGCCTTGGACGCCGGTGACGTGGCCGCCCTGCAAATCCGCTTGAAAGACGTCGACGACGACGCCATTCGCCGCGCCGTCGACGTGCTGCGGCCGCTGGCGCAGGCGCGCGACGTGGCGGTCATCCTCAACGACCGGCCGGACCTTGCCCGCCAAACCGGATGCGACGGCGTTCACGTCGGACAGGAAGACACACCGTACCGGGAAGCGCGCCGCATCATGGGGCCGGACGCCATCGTCGGCGTCACCTGCCACGACAGCCGTCACCTCGCCATGGTGGCGGCCGAGGAGGGCGCCGATTACGTCGCTTTCGGCGCCTTTTACGAAACGGCGACCAAGGCGCCGAAGACCCGCGCCGAGGTCGCCCTGCTGGAGTGGTGGCAGTCCATGATGACGGTGCCCTGTGTCGCCATCGGCGGCATCACCCCGGCCAATGCCAAGCCGCTGATCAATGCCGGCGCCGACTTCCTTGCCGTGTCGTCGGGCGTGTGGGCGTGGCCCGAGGGGCCGGAGGCGGCGGTGCGGGAACTGAACCGGCTGATGGGGCGGGAGGGGACTTGAGCCGCCGCCCCCGCGTCCCGGCTGGCGGCGCCCGCGCCAGCCCCTTCCAACCGCCCGTCGATCCTGCCATAGTCCGCCCAACTCGCGGGAGCGCGGACTCCTGGCAAAGACCACGACATCTGGTATAACTCCCCGCGGTCAACCCGTAGATACGGTCGGACGAGACGTTATGGCTGGTCATTCCAAATTCAAGAACATCATGCACCGCAAGGGTGCGCAGGACGCCAAACGCGCCAAGGTCTTCACCAAGCTCGCCAAGGAAATCACCGTGGCGGCCAAGACCGGCCTGCCGGAGCCTGACAAGAACCCCCGCCTGCGCGCCGCCATCGCCGCCGCGCGGGCGCAGTCGATGCCCAAGGACAACATCGACCGCGCCATCAAGCGCGCCCTGCCGGGGGGCGATTCCGCCGAATACGCCGAAGTGACCTATGAAGGCATGGGGCCGGGCAACGTTTCCGTCATCGTCGAGACGCTGACCGACAACCGCAACCGCACCGCCGCCGACGTGCGCGCCGCCTTCACCAAGTACGGCAGCGGCCTGTCGACCGTGGCGTTCAACTTCGAGCGCGTCGGCCTGATCCAGTACCCGGCCGCCAAGGGTGACGCCGACAGCATCCTGGAAGCCGCCATCGACGCCGGTGCCCAGGACGTCGAAAGCGACGACGACAGCCATGCCATCTACACCGCGCCCGATGACCTGTCGGCGGTGCGCGATGCCCTGGAGGCCCAATTGGGCGAGCCGGACATCTGCCGCCTGGACTGGAAGGCGCTCACCCTGGTCGATATCGCCGACGAGGATCAGGCCAAGAGCCTGATGAAGTTCCTCGACGTGCTGGAGGACAACGACGACGTCCAGCGCGTGTCGGCCAACTTCAACATCGCCGACGACATCATGGAGCGTCTGGGCGCGTGATCGCGCGGCTGGGGCCCGTGACCGGGACGGCGGGTGGCTGCGGGGATGCGCCATGGTGATCCGCGTGCTCGGCCTCGACCCCGGCCTGCGCAACACCGGCTGGGGGGTGATCGCGGTGGACGGCAACCGCCTGCGGGCGGTGGCCGACGGCACCGTGCGCTCCGACGAGAGCCTGGGTCTGGCCGAACGGCTGGCCCAGCTCTACGCCGGGCTGGAGCGGGTGATCGCCGAGTATGCGCCCGATGAGGCGGCGGTGGAGAACACCTTCGTCAACGTCAACCCGGCCTCGACGTTGAAGCTCGGGCAGGCGCGCGGCGTGGTGCTGCTGGCCCCGGCCCGCGCCGGCATCCCGGTCAGCGAGTATCAGCCGAGCCTGGTGAAGAAGGCGGTGGTCGGTACCGGCATCGCCGCCAAACAACAGATGGGGATGATGGTGAAGGCCCTGCTTCCGGGTGCCGCCTGCGACAGTGCCGACAGCGCCGACGCGCTGGCGGTGGCCATCTGTCACGCCCATTTCCGCGCTTCCGCCGCCGCCCTGGCGCTGGCGGCGGCGGGGGCCGCACCCGGCGGCAGGAGACGGCGATGATCGCCCGCCTGAAGGGCCTGATCGACAGTCTGGGCGACGACTGGGCGGTGATCGACGTCAACGGCGTCGGCTATCTGGTGTTCTGCTCCGGCCGCACCCTCGGCACCCTGGCGGTGGGCGAGGCGGCGGTGCTGGAGGTCGAGACCCATGTGCGCGAGGATCACATCCACCTCTACGGCTTCGCTGGCAAGGGCGAGCGCGATGCCTTCCGCCTGCTGACCACGGTGCAGGGGGTGGGGGCCAAGGTGGCGCTCGCCATCCTGTCGGTGGCGACGCCGCAGGTGCTGGCCCAGGCCATCGCCGCCGGCGACAAGGCGCCGCTGGTGCGGGCCTCGGGCGTCGGGCCCAAGCTGGCGTCGCGCATCCTGTCGGAACTGAAGGACAAGGCGACCATGCTGGGTGCGGTGTTCCAGCCGGGTGCCGCCGGTACGGCCTCGTCCGCCTCCGCCGCCGGCCGCGCCGCAGCGGGCGAGGGTGCAGCGGCGGGCGAGCGCGGATCGCTGGTGGAAGACGCCACCTCGGCGCTGGTCAATCTGGGCTACCGCCGCATGGAGGCTTTCGCCGCCGTCGCCCGTGCCGCTCAGGCGCAGGGGGAGGCGGCTGGCGTGTCGTCGCTGGTGACCGCCGCCCTCAAGGACCTGGCGCAGCTGTAGGAGCCGACCCATGGGCGACGAACGCATCATCTCCGGCCGCCGCCGCGACGACGACGCCGAGCTGACCACCCGGCCGCAGATCTTGTCCGACTTCATCGGCCAGAAGGTGCTGCGGGAGAACCTGGGCGTCTACATCGCCGCCGCCCGCCAGCGCGGCCAGTCGCTCGACCATGTGCTGTTCCACGGGCCGCCGGGCCTCGGCAAGACGACGCTGGCGCAAATCGTGGCGCGCGAGTTGGGGGTGGGGTTCCGCGCCACCTCCGGCCCGATGATCGTCCGCGCCGGCGATCTCGCCGCCATTTTGACCAATCTGGAACGCAACGACGTCCTCTTCATTGATGAAATCCATCGCCTTAATCCTGCCATAGAGGAAGTGCTGTATCCGGCCATGGAGGATTTCCAGCTGGATCTGGTGATCGGCGAGGGGCCGGCGGCGCGCAGCGTGCGCATCGACCTGCAACCGTTCACCTTGGTCGGCGCGACCACGCGGCGCGGCCTGTTGACCCGCCCGCTGCGCGACCGGTTCGGAATCCCGCTACAGATGAATTTCTACGAGCCGGAGGAGCTGGAGGCGATCGTGCGCAGGGGTGCCGCGGTGCTCGGACTGGAGATCACCGGCGACGGCGCGATGGAGATCGCCCGCCGGTCGCGCGGCACGCCGCGCGTTGCCGGCCGCCTGCTGCGCCGGGTGGCGGATTTCGCCCTGGTGGCGAAGCGCTCGCCGGTCGACCGGGTGGTGGCCGACGCGGCGCTGAGGCGGCTGGATGTCGATGCCATGGGCCTCGACACCATGGACCGCCGCTATCTCGACTGCATGGCCCGCCATTATGGCGGCGGCCCGGTGGGGGTGGAGACGCTGGCGGCGGCGCTGTCGGAGGAACGCGACACGCTGGAGGAGGTGATCGAGCCCTTTGTCATCCAGAAGGGCTTGATCCAGCGCACGCCGCGCGGCCGCGTGCTGACCGACGCCGGCTTCCGCCACATCGGCCTGACGCCGCCAGCCCGCGAGTTCGGCCAGGGGCCGCAGCTCGACCTGCTCGACGGCCGCGACGACGACGGGGAGACGCCATGACCGGCGCCGCTTCCGTCCCGCCGCCCGCACCAGCGCAGGGCGTGATCCGCGCCGGGGTGCATGTGTTCCCGGTGCGGGTGTATTACGAGGACACCGATGCCGGCCGCATTGTCTATCACGCCCGCTATCTGCACTTCGCGGAGCGGGCGCGGTCGGAGCTGCTGCGGCTGGCCGGGTTCGACAACCGCGATCTGATGGCGGACCCCGGCATCGCCTTCGCCGTCCGGCGGGCCAGCCTGGACTTCCGCAAGCCGGCGGTGCTGGACGATCTGCTGGAGGTCCACACCACCCTGGGCAAGATCGGCGGCGCCTCGTTCGAGGCGGTGCAGGAGATACGGCGCGACGGGGACGTCCTCGTGCGCATCGACATCAAGCTGGCCAGCATGGCGCTGGCCGGGGGCGTGGCGCGCCTGCCGGATGCGGTCAAGGACCGGCTGGCCGGGCTGATGAGCGGAGAGTAGACGTACCATGGAAGCGCAAGCCGTAGCCGCGGCAGGGCATGCCGCCGACCTGTCCATGTGGGCCCTGTTCCTACAGGCCGACATCGTGGTCAAGGCGGTGATGATCGGCATGGTGCTGGCGTCGATCTGGTGCTGGGCGATCATTTTCGACAAGGTGATCCGCCTGCGCAAGTTGAGCGCCATGGCCGAGCAGTTCGAGGAAAAGTTCTGGTCCGGGGGCTCGCTGGAAGACCTGTACGACCGCATGGGCAACCGCCCCAAGGATCCCATGGGGGCGGTCTTCGTCGCCGCCATGCGCGAATGGCGCCGCTCCGCCGGCAAGGTGGGGGCGGAAGGCGGGGCACGCGCCTCGCTCGCCCAGCGCATCGAGCGGGTGATGCACATCACCCTGGCGCGCGAGCTGGAAAGCCTGGAAAAGCGCCTCGGTTTCCTGGCGTCCACCGGCTCGACGGCGCCGTTCATCGGCCTGTTCGGCACCGTGTGGGGCATCATGAACAGCTTCCACTCCATCGGCATGAGCAAAGACACCAGCCTTGCCACCGTGGCGCCGGGCATCGCCGAGGCGCTGTTCGCCACGGCGCTGGGGTTGGTGGCGGCCATTCCGGCGGTGATCGCCTACAACAAGATTTCGTCGGACATCGACGCCTACGCCAAGCGCCTGGAGAACTTCGCCGGCGAGTTCAGCGCCATCCTGTCGCGCCAGTTGGAGGAACACTAAGCCATGGGCATGTCCGTCAACCGGGGCGGCGGCGGACGGCGCGGCCGCCGCACCATGAGCGAGATCAACGTCACCCCCATGGTCGACGTGATGCTGGTGCTGCTGATCATCTTCATGGTGACGGCGCCGCTGCTCGCCACCGGGGTGGACGTGCAACTGCCCAACGCGGCCGCGCCCTCGCTGCCGCAGGCGGACAACACGACCATCACCATCAACGTCCGGGCCGACGGTTCCATCGTGCTCAACAACGCCATGGATCAGAGCGAACGGACCACCGATCTCGCCGGTCTGGTGGCGCAGATGGGGGCCATCCGGCAGGCCAACCCGGAGGGGCAGATCTACGTCCGTGGCGACCAGTCCATCAACTACGGCCGGGTGATGGAGGTCATGGGGGCGCTGTTCTCCGCCGGTTACAAGCAGGTGGCGCTGCTGACCGATCCGGCGGCGGCGGCGAAGGCTTCCGCTGCGTCCAACAAGAGCAACTGAGGCGGCGTTCCGATCATGCTGTTCGGTGGTGACGACCCCGAGAACGACGGCCTGCGCACAGGCATGGTGCTGTCCGTGGTGTTCCACGCGGCGGTGGTGGTCGTTGGTATCGTCGGGTTGCCGTTTCTGTCGCGCGATCTGCCGGAGGTCGAGCAGTTCGTGATGGTGGTGAATCCGCAGATCGCCGAGATCACCGCCGCGCCGCCGCCGGCGCCGAAGAAGGCCGAGGTGCCGACGCCGCCGCCGGCCAAGGTCGATTCCCCCATTCCCAAGCCCGAGCCGACACCCGAGCCGCCGAAACCGGAGCCGGAGCCACCGAAGCCGGAGCCCCAGCCGGCCCCGAAGCCGCCCGAACCCAAGAAGGAAGAGCCCAAGCCCAAGCCGCCGGACCCTCCCAAGAAGGAGGAGCCGAAGCCCGAGCCAAAGCCCGAGGCCAAGCCGGAACCGAAGCCGGAGCCGAAAAAGGAAGAGCCGAAGAAGCCCGAGCCGAAGAAGGAAGAGCCGAAAAAGCCGGAGCCCGCCGAGAAGGAGGAGCCGAAGAAGGACGACTTCGACTCGCTCATGAACTCGGCCCTGAAGGACATCGCGCCGCCGAAGACGCAGCAGTCGGCGCCGCCGAAGACCGATCCCGGCCCGGCCCGTGGCTCCACCACCTCGACCGAGCACGCCAGCAACCAGGTGCAGAACGCCCCGCGCATCTCCGACATCGCCACCGCCAGCGAGCGCGAGGCGATCCGGGCGCATGTGCAGCCGCATTGGTTCCTGGATGCCGGCATGAAGAGCATCGACAAGCTGTTCGTGGAAATCCGCGTCAAGCTCGGGCCGGATGGGACGGTGCAGTCGGCGCAGGTGATCTCGTCGGCGCCGCCGGGCACCGAACGCCAGTTCCAGGCGTTCGCGGAAAGCGCGCGGCGCGCCGTGCTGAAGTCCAGCCCGATCCCCATTCCGGGGGGCAAGTACGACACGTTCAAGGACATGGTCCTGGTGTTCCGGCCGGAGGACGCCCTGTGATGGCAATGTTCTCCGTGCCCGCCACCGCGAATCCTGATACCCCTTTCTGCCGTCCAGCCTGGAGGACGACGAACACATGCGCATGATCAGCCCGACCAAGACCTTCCTGCGCGGCGTGGTGGCCGCCGTGGCCGTCGCCGTGACGGCCGCCGTGCTGGCGGTGACGCCTGCGCGGGCCGAGGTTCGTATCGACATCACCCGCGGCAGCGTGGAGCCGATGCCCATCGCCGTGGTGCCCTTCACCGCCGCCGATCCGCAGGCGGCCCAGCTTGGTCGCGACGTGGCCGGCGTGGTGGCGGCGGACCTGGAGCGGTCCGGCCTGTTCCGCCCGCTCGATCAGGCCGCCTTCATTCAGCGCGACCTGCAAATGAACACCCCGCCGCGCTTTATGGACTGGCGCTCCATCGCCGCCCAGGCGCTCATCCACGGCGCCGTCGAGCCGCAGCCGGACGGCCGCGTGCGCGTCAGCTACCGCCTGTGGGACGTGTTCGCCGAGAACCAGATGACCGGGCAGGTCTACACCACCCAGGTCGACAACTGGCGCCGCATCGCCCACATCATCGCCGACGACATTTACGAGCGCGTCACCGGTGAAACCGGCTACTTCGACAGCCGCATCGTCTATGTGGCGGAAAGCGGCCCGGCCACCAACCGCAAGAAGCGGCTGGCGATCATGGATCAGGACGGCGCCAATCACCGCTACCTGACCGACGGCTCCACCCTGGTGCTGACCCCGCGCTTCTCGCCGACCAGCCAGGAAATCACCTTCATGTCGTACTCCAACGGCGTGCCGCGTGTGTTCCTGTACAACATCGACACCCGCCGTCAGGAAATCCTCGGTGAGTTCCCGGGCATGACCTTCGCGCCCCGCTTCTCGCCGGACGGCAACAAGGTGATCCTGTCCATGGCCAAGGACGGCAACACCGACATCTTCGAGATGGACCTGCGCACCCGCCGCATCACCCGTCTGACCAACCATCCGGCCATCGACACCAGCCCGAGCTATAGCCCGGACGGCAAGCAGATCACCTTCAACTCCGACCGTGGCGGCGCCCAGCAGATCTACGTGATGGACGCCGACGGCGGCAACGTGCGCCGCATCAGCTTCGGCGACGGCCGCTATGCCACCCCGGTGTGGTCGCCGCGCGGTGACTTGATCGCCTTCACCAAGATGAAGAGCGGCCGCTTCTACATCGGTGTCATGCGCCCCGATGGCCAGGGCGAGCGCCAGCTGTCCACCGATTATCTGGTGGAAGGCCCGACCTGGGCGCCCAACGGCCGCGTGTTGCAGTTCTTCCGTCAGAGCCACGGCGGCGCCAATGCCGCCCCGAAGCTCTACTCCATCGACCTGACCGGTCAGAACGAGCGGCTGGTGGTCACCCCCGGCGACGGCTCCGACCCGGCGTGGTCGCCCCTGTTGCAGTGACCGTTTGAAGGCACCGACTCGCCAGCTTCCCTAGGGGCTGGCGGGCGGTTCCGAATTCCGTTACACAAGCGCCAGCCAATGGCGGCGGCCCTCCGCACCGAGAGGTCCGCATCCGAATTCAGTTGGGAGTGGTGTTGACATGAAGTTCCGTTCGCTGAGTGTGATCGCGTTCGCCGCGCTGCTCGCGGCCTGTTCGTCGCAGCCGGACGAAGGCGCCGGCATGGATGGCGCCGGAATGGGCGGCACCGGCGGCATGGGCGCCGGTGCCGGTGCCGGCATGGGGGCCGGCGCGGGCATGCACGGCTCCGCGACGCCGGGCTCGATCGAGGAATTCCGCCAGGTGGTGGGCGACCGTGTGTTCTTCGGCACCGACGAATACTCGATCAACGGTGAATCGCAGCAGACCCTGCGGGCTCAGGCCCAGTGGTTGCAGCAGTACCCGCAGTACACGGTCATGATCGAAGGTCATGCCGACGAGCGCGGCACCCGTGAGTACAACCTCGCCCTCGGCGAGCGTCGTGCCGTGTCGGCGCGTGACTACCTGATCGCCCAGGGCGTCGCCCCGAACCGCGTCACCGTCGTCTCCTACGGCAAGGAGCGCCCGGTGTGCGCCGAGAGCTTCGACGGCTGCTGGGCGCAGAACCGCCGTGGCGTGACCGTCCTGCGCTGATCCGGCGCCGGACAGGCCAGCTTGAAAGCGGGCGCCCCGTGCCGTCGTTCCGTCATCGCGGAACGGCGGGGCAGGGCGCCCCATTTCTGTCCGAATGCCGGTGCATGATGCCGGTGACCGAAAGTGTCGATAGCAGGGAGGTTCCCATCGTGCGCAGCAAGGGCTGGATCAGGGTCGGGCGTCGGCTGGCCGGGGCGCTGCTGGTTTCCGCCAGTGTGATCGCCCTCCAAACGGCACCCGCCGCCGCGCAGGACGCGCGCGAGATGGCGCAGCGGCTGGACCGTCTGGAGCGGGATCTTCAGGTGTTGCAGCGCCAGATCTATCGCGGCGAGGTGCCCTCGGGTGCCGCCCAGGCGCCGGCCGCCGGCGTGGGGGCCGACCTGTCCGGCGACGTGGCGGCCCGGTTGCAGCAGCGCCTCATCCAGCTCGAAGATCTGGTGACCAAGCTCACCGGCCGGGTGGAGGAGAACCAGTATCAAGCGCAACAGCTGTCGTCGAAGGTGGACCGCTTCGTCGATGACGTCGATTTCCGCCTGAAGGAGTTGGAGAAGGG
>JAEWWF010000185.1 GCA_023396465.1 Pseudomonadota bacterium | reverse complement strand
CCGTTCTGTTCGTCGATCTTCAGCATGACTGTGACTGCTCCTTCGCAAGCGCACCGACCAGCCGTGGCAGGTCGTCGATGAGGCGGGACCGGGGGGCGCCGAATTCGGCGGCGAGGCGGTCGATCTGAATGGGGGGGAAGGTGACGGTGGGCGCGCCGGGGCGCTCCGTCACCGCGCAGCCGGTCAGGCGGCGAACGGCCTCGGCAAGGGCGCCATGGCTGACGGAAATGCCCGACGCCAGATTGTAGAGCCGGTGGCGACCGCGTTCCGCCACCGCCGCCAGCAGGGCGGCGACCTCTTCCACCGCGATGTAATCCTTGCCGGAGGCGGCGGACTGTCCGAGGCTGACGGCGCCCGTCGTCACCGCGTCGCGCAGCACGCTGGCGAGGAAGGTGCTCGGCGCGGCATCGGCGCCATAGACGTTGGACAGGCGGACGACCCGCACCGCCGCGCGCGGGTCGGCGAGGCACAGGGATTCCCCGGCCAGCTTGGAGATGTTGTAGAGGTCGGACGGATCGGCCGAGATCACCGGCAGCGCCGCGTCCTCGTGGGTCTCGGCGGCGCGCTGATACACGCGGGTGGAGGACAACTGTAGGAAGCTGTCGAAGTCCGCTGTTCTGAGCAGCCGCGCGGTGAGCCCGACGTGGGTTTCCATGGTTTCGGCAAGGCGGGTGCGGAAGTCGGCGGTTAGGCCGATGCCGTTGATCACATGGCCGAGCGGTCCGCCCTCTCCGGCCAGGATGGGCGCCAGGCCGACGCGGTCGACGGCGCGGACCGTCCGACCCGTCGCCCGCAGGTGGGCGATCAGGTGGCGGCCGATGAAGCCGTCGGCGCCAAGGACGGTGAAGCCGGCTTGGCTCATCCGCGTCGGCCCCGCACCACCGCCGGCACGCCGGCGCAGATGGAAAAGGGCGGGATGACGCCGCGCACCACCGATCCCGCTCCGATGACGCTGCCGCGCCCGACATGGGCGCCGTCGAGCAGCACCACGTTGGCCCCGATCCAGACGTCGTCCTCGATCACGATGCCGCCCCGGCTCGGCATGAAGCCCTGTTCGATGATCGGCCGGTCGGGGTCGCGGAACTCGTGGTTGGTGGGGGCGAAGGTGCAGTTGGCGGCGACGGCCACCACGCGGCCGATGCGGATGCCGTGGCCGGTGTAGAGGACGCAGCCCGCGTTGATGGTGGTTCGCTCGCCGATCTCCACGTCGCCGCTGCCGCCGGCCGGTTTGATCTTCACGAAAGAGTCGATGGTCACGCCGGGGCCGATCGCGATGCGGCTACCGCGCACGGAGTCCTCGATGTCGGCAAGCGGCGAGACACGGGCGGTCGGATCGACGATCAGCACGGCAGGTCTCCGGCGGCCAGAAGGGCGGCAAAGGTGGGCAGGGCGGCGTCACGGTCTCCCACCACCGCCGGGGACGCCGGCCACGTCACGGCGATGTCGGGGTCGTTCCAGGCCATGCCACGGGCGGCCTCGGCCACATAGGGCGCGTCGATAAGATAGAGAACCTCGGTATCGGGCTCCAGGGTCAGGAACCCGTGGGCGCAGCCGGCGGGGATGAACAGCGCCTCCCCCTGCGGCAGAAGCTCGGCGGCGGTCCAGCAGCCGAAGGTGGGGGAGCCCGCCCGCAGGTCCACCGCCACGTCGAACAGCCGCCCGCGCAGGCAGCGCACCAGTTTGGACTCGGCCAGGGGCGGCGCCTGCCAATGCAGGCCGCGCAGGGTGTGGGCGGCGATGTTGGTGGACAGGCTGCACTGGGTCGGCGCGAAGGCTATCCCGGCCGCGGCGAAGGCCTCGGCGCACCACAGACGGCTGAAGGTGCCGCGCGCATCCGCGTGACCGGGAAAGGTGATCGTGACGACGCCGGGCAGGGCGGTTTCGCGGGTCCGCATCATCTCGCGACGGAAAAGGCGGCTCTGGGCCGGCTGAGGGACTATGCCGAACTCTACGGTGGCACCTGCTAACGCAATCTTAATGCTCCCCGACCAACCTTCGGAAGGCCGCAAAGGGACGAGGAAAATCATGGAAAAGGGCAGCATGAACCGCAAGATGCGCCGTGCGATGAAGAAAGCCGGCGCATCGTCCACCGCCGCCCCGCCGCCGACGGTGGCGGCTCCCGCCGCGGCGGCGGTCACGCCCGCCCTGGCCGAGGCGGCGCGGGTGCTGTCGAGCGATCCCGACAGGGCGCTCGCGCTTGCCCAGGCGGTGACGGCGTCCGAGCCCGATAACAAACAGGCGTGGCTGATCGTCGCCTTCGCCCGCCGCAGCCGGCACGAGATTGCCGCCGCCGTCGAGGCTTTTGGTGTCGCGGTGCAACTCGATCCCACCGATCCCCTTGCGGTGCGGAATTTCGCCGATGCCCTGTTTGCCGCCGGAGACAGCACCGGGGCGGCCGAGGCGTCGATCGCCGCCGCCAATCTGCAACCGGACAACCCGGCGGTGGTGCATGATGCCGGGCTGCGTCTGCGCGCCGTCCACCGGTTCGAGGAAGCGGAAGCCTGCTTGCGCAGAACGCTGGAGATCACCGGCGACAATCTCGCGGTTCTCAACAACCTGGGCCTGACCCTGCATGACCTCGGCCGGTACGGCGAGGCCATCGAGGTATACCTCAAGGCCCTGCGCCTGCACCCGGACGAAGCCGACCTGCTGTTCAACATCGGCAACGTGTACCGGGCCCTTGGCCGCCACGGCGATGCCCTGTCCATCTACCAACGCTGCCTTGCCGCCGCTCCCCAGCATGTGGGCGCCCTCACCAATCTCGGGTTGGCGCTCAAGAGCCTCAACCGGGTGGAC
This sequence comes from Pseudomonadota bacterium, assembly GCA_023396465.1. Lineage (GTDB taxonomy): Bacteria > Pseudomonadota > Alphaproteobacteria > Rhodospirillales > Rhodospirillaceae > Caenispirillum. The sequence goes on along the minus strand of JAEWWF010000185.1, from coordinate 2,129 downwards.
GAGGCACAGGCCGCCTTCCGACGGGCGCTGGAGATCAAGCCCGATCACCTCACCGCCCGCAACAACCTGGCGGCTTCCAAGGTTCACACGGAGCAAGTCGGCGAGGCCGTCGAGTTGCTTGAGAAGCTGGTGGCGGAACAGGCGGACAATGTCGGTGCCATGTCCAACCTGGGCAAGGCCTACATCCGCAATGACCGCTATGGCGATGCGGCCGACGTATTGTGCCGGGCGCTGGCCACCATCGCGGGCGACCCGGGGCGGGCGCCGGCCCTGCGGGCGGCGTTGCGCCCGGACGGGCGTCTCGATCCGTCGTTCTTCGAGACCGTGGAGGCGCTGCCGGGCAGCGATGCCATGGTGACGGCGGTGACCGCTTTCGCCGGTGTGCTTGCGACCAATGCGTTGTTCGACGACGCCTTCGCGCTCATGCGGCGGGTGATGGAGCGGTCGGGGGCCACCAACCGTTTCACCGACTTCCTGATGTTCTACGCCAACTATCATCCCGCCATGACGGCGGAGGAGATCTATTCGGTCTACCTTGCCTCGGCCGAATTGCTGGAACAGGAAGTGCGCAGCCAGGGACCGCTGCCCGCGCCGGCGGTGGTGGCCGCCGGGGAGGATCCCGAGCGGCGCCTGCGGGTTGGCTTCGCGTCCCCCGACCTGCGCAGCCACTCGGTGGCCAATTTCGTGGAAGCGGTATTCGCCAACCTGGATCGCGACCGTATCGAGCCCGTCGCTTTCGCCGAATTGCGTCAGCCCGACATGGTGACGGAGCGTCTGAGAACTCACTTCGCCAGTTGGTTCCACACCGACGGCCTGTCCGATGCCGAGATGGGCGACCTGATCCGGCGGGAGCGCATCGACATTCTGGTCGATGTCGCCGGCCACACCGGCGGCAACCGGCTGCGGGCCCTGGCGCGTCGGCCGGCGCCGGTGCAGGCGACGTGGCTCGGATACGGCTATACCACCGGTCTGCCGTGGATCGACTACTTCATCTCCGACAGTTGCACCGCCGGTCCCGACGCTTGGCCGGTGGTGCGGGAAGCGGTCGCCGCCCTGCGCCCCTTCGCCGCCACCTTCTCTCTGAAGCGGGCAGCGCCGGACCTGAGCCCGCTGCCGGCGCTGACGCGCGGCCATGTCACCTTTGGATCGCTGACCCGGCCGGTGCGAGTCAACGACCGCACCCTGGACGTCTGGGCGCGTCTCCTTCAGGCGGTGCCGGGCTCTCGCCTGCGGTTGGACTCGCGATCGTTCGGTGATGGCTTCGTGCGCGATCTTTTCCTCACCCGTTTCGCCATGCGCGGGATCGGCGCCGAGCGCCTGGACATCGGTTTCACACCGGGCGGCGCCATGCCCATTTATGCCGAAATCGACATCACCCTCGATTGTTTCCCGCACAACTCGGGCACGACCCTGTTCGAGAGCCTGTACATGGGCGTGCCTTACGTGTCGCTGGCCGACCGCCCGACGGTTGGCCGTCTGGGCGGGGCCATCCTGACCGGCCTCGGCCGGCCCGAGTGGATCGCCTGGAACGAGCAGGAATACGTGACCAAGGTGGCGGACCTGGCGGCCGACCTGCCGCGCCTCGCCGCCCTGCGGGCCGGTCTGCGGGCCGAGATGCAGGCCTCGCGCCTGATGGACGGCGCGGCCGTGGCGCGCGACATGGAACAGGCCCTGCGCACCATGTGGCGGCGGGCCTGCGCCGGGCAGCCCCCGGCCTCCTTCGTGGTCGAGTGAGGAGCAGGGCTAGGAGCGGTCGCCGTGACGGGGCGCGGCGGCCGCTTCAGGCCGTCGGCGGCACGCGCAGCGCGCGGGGATCGCCAGCGCAGGTCTGTCGCCACATCAGCCGGAATGCTTCCTCCATGTGGCGGGTGAAGCGGGCGCCGTCGCACAGGCGGCTCGCCTGGACGGTGGTCCGCAAGGTGCGCCGCAGTGCCGCCAGCCGGTCCACGTCGGCGGCCAGATGCTCCGCTTTGGCCAGGTATTCGCTGCGGCTCCAGGCCACCCATTCGGGATGTCCGGCGGCGGCGACCAGGCTGGCGCCGATGCGGCCCACCGGCGGCCGGTCGGCGACGGTGATCACCGGCACGCCCATCCACATGGCCTCCACCGAGGTGGTTCCCGAACTGTGG